>JBGCDT010000540.1:0-9078 GCA_045105695.1 Saprospiraceae bacterium
CTGGCAGCATTTGGTTTTGCTAATTTTTTGATGTTTTCTGCTAAAGCTGTTTTTCTTTCTTTGTTTTCTAACAATTCAATTGCAACTTCAATCATTCCTTCCGCTTCTTTGTCTTTGACTAAAATAGCTGCCTCTTTCTCCACCAGCGCCATAGCGTTTTTGGTCTGATGATCTTCGGCCACGTTTGGCGAAGGAACGAGTATCGCTGGTTTTGCCACCAGACACAACTCTGAAATCGTCAATGCTCCTGCCCTTCCGATCACCACATCTGCCATTGCGTAAGCAAGATCCATTCTTTTGATGAAGGCCTGCACTTTGACATTTTCCAACTGAGCCGTTTCCGACTTTTCAAATTCTTCGATGTACAGCTTGCCAGCTTGCCAAAGCACTTGTACATTTTTGTTTTTGGACAACAATGCTGCGTTTGCCCGAAGGCTCTCATTCAATGTTCTTGCCCCCAGCGATCCGCCCATTATAACAATAGTCTTACGATTTGGCTTGAAGCCAAAATGAGCGAGCGCCTCTTCTCTTTTTCCGCTCAGGTCTGTTATGTCTTTCCGAACTGGATTACCGGTCCAGATGATTTTTGAAGTCGGAAAAAAGCGTTTCATATTATCGTAAGCGACACAAACCACAGGCACTTTGTTTTGCAACATTTTATTGGTCACACCTGCGTAGGAATTCTGTTCTTGAATCAAAGTCGGAATCCCTTTTCTCGCTGCTACGGCCAAGGTTGGATAACTCGCGTAGCCACCAACACCCACTGCCACATCTGGCTTGAAGCCACTGATGATCCGCTGCGCTTTCCACATGCTGCTAATCAGCTTGAATGGAAACATTAAATTTTTCAAAGTCAGCCTCCGCTGAATGCCACTGATCCAAAGCCCATCAATCGGATAACCCGCTGCAGGAACTTTCTCCATCTCCAGTTTTCCTTTTGCGCCCACGAAACGAATTTCTATTGTCGGATCTTTTTCCTTCAATGCATCAGCAATAGCTATAGCTGGGAAGACATGGCCTCCGGTACCGCCGCCGCTGATTATTATTTTTTTATTTTTTGAACTCAACTCAAAAGCTTTTTAAAAGTATTCTTCTTAACCTGAAATCATTGGTAACAACACATCAAATATCACCTTGTACAAAAGAATTCCAACTCCAATTCCGATTGCAAAACTTTTCCATTGTTTTTCTTTCTTCTCTGCCATAATTATTTTGTAATAATTTACTAACTGGTTTTTTCAATATATCGACTTACCGAAAGTATCATCCCGAAAGCAATACAAGTAAATACGATTGATGTTCCTCCCATGCTTACTAATGGTAAGGTCAATCCAGTTACAGGTACGAGCTGAACGGTTACCGCCATATTTGCTAAAGCTTGGATAACCAACAACATCCCTAGTCCCATGACCAGCATTGCCCCGAATGCTTTTGGCGCTCTTGTAACAATACTTACACATCTGAAAAACAGAAACACATAAAGTGCTAGTATCGTAAAGCCACCAATCAGTCCATACTCCTCGCAGATCATCGCATAGATAAAATCCGAGTAGGGAGCTGGCAGATAATTTCGCATGACGCTATTACCAGGGCCGTTCCCAAATATTCCACCATTTGCGATAGCTATTTTTGAATGTAAAATCTGATAACCAGGTTCTGTTTCATTCATGAAACTTTGTACTCTTTCTACCCAAGTATCTACTCGTACAAATCCAGGGAAAAATTCTCCCAGCACAATCAATCCTGCAAAAACCACAATTCCTAAAAGAAGTAGCAATAGTATATATTGTATGGCAACTCTTCCCAAAAACATCATCCCGATACAGGTTACAAAAAGTAATAATGCAGAGGATAAATCCGCAGGTGCAATCAATCCACAGATAATCAGAATCGGTACGATGATCGGCAGGAAGGCTGATTTAAAATCTTTGATGTAATCCTGCTTTGCGGAAATGGCGCGGGCTACATATATTATCAAGGCTAGTTTTCCAAAATCCGATGTTTGGAAAGTCAGTCCGATAAATGGTATTCTCAACCAACGCCTCGCCTCGTTCACCTCTACTCCGAATCCAATGGTATACATCAACATCGGTATGCAAATGACCAAGAGTATAGGTGCGATTTTCATGTACTGTGTGTAATGAAGCACGTAGCAGATGTAAGTCAGCGTCAGGCCGATTCCCATAAAGAAGGCATGCTTCAATAAATAGAACTCCGTATTCCCACCTTGCTTTTGAAAAGCCATATGCCCTGTCGAACTGTAAATCGTCAACAGTGAAAATATGACTAGCATCAAGAGCACCATCCAAACGGCTCTGTCTCCTCGTAACTCTGCATATATTTTATTTCCTATGGACATTTTTTTGAACTTTTGACTGTTGACTATTAACTGTTAACTTTCCTTCGAACCTGTAGTTTTTGAATTTGACCTTTAGATTTAAGATTCTATAGTTCTCTTAAATTCATGAACGGCCTCTTTAAATAGTTCTCCTCTTTTTGCAAAGTTTTCAAATAAATCAAAGCTAGAACAAGCAGGTGATAATATTACAGTCATCCCAGGCTTTGCTAGTTCCGCCGCTAGTGCAATCGCTTCCTTTGTACTCTGTGTTTCTTTGATGTCATTAATAATAGGTGCAAACGCAGCTTTCAATTTTTCGTTATCTGCTCCGAGACAGATGAGCGCTTTTACTTTTTCTTTTACTAATGGTAGAATGATATTGTAATCATTTCCTTTATCGATTCCTCCAGCGATCCAAATCAATGGTTTTTCCATGGCCAGCAAACCGTAGTAGACAGAGTCTATATTGGTTGCTTTGCTATCGTTGATGTATTCTACACCATTGATTTCTGTAACGAATTCTAACCTGTGAGGTGCATTTACAAAAGTGTTTAATCCTTTTTGTAACAATGCTTCTACAGCGCCTAATTCCTCCGCCACCAATAGAGCACAAGTCGCATTGAAGGCGTTGTGTGGCCCCTTCAGATTCGTACCTTCCAGTGTGTAGCTGTGTTTACGTGTACGTATTGTTTTATTGTCAAAGAACTTGTCGCTCACCGGGATGGTATTCATCCCAACGGACTTTTTATGTAAGTAGGATTTGATATTTTCATCTTGCTCATTGAAGAGAAAAAGGTCGGTATCCTGCTGACTTTGTATGATTCTAAATTTCGCAGCAATGTACTTATTGATGTCATAGTCGTAGCGATCCAAATGATCGGCAGTGATGTTTAACAACATTGCAATTGCAGGTCGAAATTTGTAGCAGTTGTCCAATTGAAAACTGCTAAGTTCCAAAACGTAATAATCTTTGGGCGCACTTTGAGTGAGTAACCGGGCGAAGCTAATGCCTACGTTGCCGCCTATACCGACAGAAAAGCCGGCAGTGTGAAGGAGGTGGTAAGTTAGTTTGGTCGTGGTCGTTTTCCCATTGCTTCCTGTGATGGCGATTATTTTTCCTTTATAGAATTTTGCTGCAAATTCAATTTCCGAGAGGACTGGTATTTTTCGTTTCAGGCATTCCTGAATGATGTTTACCGTATCCGCTATTCCCGGGCTTTTGATAATGCAATCGGCATCAAAGATTGATTCGTTTGTATGTTTGTTTTCTTCAAAAGGAATTTCGTTCGTTAGGAGTTCCTTTTTGTAATTTTCTTTTATGTGTCCGTAGTCAGAGACGAAGACGTTGTAGCCTTTTTGTTTTGCTAGTAATGCTGCTCCTACTCCACTTTCACCGGCTCCGAGGATTACTGCTTTCATATTGTTTAAGGCTTCTTTTAAAGTATTTCGCTTTTTTAATCAAAGAAAAAACAAAATCAACGTTCCCTTTGGTCTCTTTTGCTTTTACTTTTTCATTGATAGCGAAATGTTTTAAAGATTGTTTAAGGCTTCTTTTAAAGTATTTCGCTTACCTAAGTTTCAAAGTCAAAATAGTAACCACTGCCAACAAGATTCCGACGATCCAGAATCGGGTAACTATTTTCGATTCGTGCATTCCCTTTTTTTGATAATGATGATGTAAGGGAGACATCAGAAATATGCGTCGGCCTTCGCCGTATTTTTTTCTAGTGTATTTGAAATAACTAACTTGCAGAACTACGGATAAATTTTCAACTAAAAAGATTCCGCAGAGAATTGGTATCAGCCATTCTTTTCTAATCGCTATTGCTAAAACAGCGATGATTGCTCCGATGGTTAATGACCCTGTGTCGCCCATGAACACTTGCGCTGGAAAGGAATTGTACCATAAGAATCCAATACAAGCACCTAGGAAACAAGCTGCAAAAACCACTAACTCTCCGGTTCCTGGCAAATACAGAATATTCAAATAATCCGCTGCAATGGAATTACCAGATACATAAGCCAACAGTGCTAGTGTGCCTGCCATAATAGCTGAAGTTCCTGTTGCTAAGCCGTCGATTCCGTCTGTCAAATTTGCTCCGTTGGATACTGCTGTGATTATGAAAATAATAATCGGTACGTAGAGCAACCAAACTAAGTTCTTCGCATTACCTCCCAAGAAGAAAAGCATTTTGGAGTAATCCAATTCGCTACCTTTCAAAAAAGGAATATTGGTTAGCGTTGTTTTAATATCTACTAATGTTACTGATTCACCGTCTCGTTCAACAGTCGTTTCATTTATAAAATCAGTAGCTGTAAACTCATATGTTTCACTCAGCGCCACCTTTTTATTCATCCGAACAACTACATCCTGACTCCACAACATTGTAAATGCTACAATGACCCCAAGTCCAATCTGCCCCAGTACTTTGAATTTACCACTCAGTCCTTCTTTGTCCTTTTTAAATACTTTTATATAATCATCCAGGAAGCCAATGATCCCCATCCAGGTAGTTGTCACCAGCATTAACAAGATGTACACGTTATCTAATTTCGCAACTAAAAGACAAGGAATAATGATCGCCATTATGATAATGACTCCCCCCATTGTGGGTGTTCCCTGCTTTTGCTTTTGTCCTGCTAATCCTAAGTCACGCACTGTTTCTCCAATCTGCAATGACCGCAGAAAGTTGATAATCCTACCACCCAACAACATGGAAATAACAAGAGAGATGATGATCGCCAATGCCGCACGAAAGGTCAGGTATTCGAACAACCGTAAGGAGTTCCAACCATAGTTTTCTTTCAACATTTTAGCAATCCAGTAGAGCATTTCGTTTGTTTTCCTTCTGTTTTTTCAAGCTCGCTTAGGGCTTGTTTTGCTATCGGATTGGGAGCGCGTTTTTCTCCTGTTTCCTCTTGGTATAGTATGTATATAGATATTGATGCTGCTATGCAGCGTTTTCTAGTTAACCACAATGAGCACTAAGTTTCACAAAATTCTCTTTTAAAAACTTTGTGTGACTTCGTGTACTTTGTGCTAAATTTCTCAGTACTTCAATCTCAAAAAACAGCAGGGGCAAATTTCCATTCGCCACCAGCTGTCAAGAATCTGAGAATGATAATAGTTCTTTGGTCAATGAACTTTTGACTATTAACTTTTAACCGTTAACTTCCTTCTAACGTATGCTTAACGCGAACTGAGCGAAGTTAAAAGTTAACCGTCAACAGTTAATAGTTAATAGTCAACAGTTCTCGAAGCACTTCCTTATCGTCGAAAGGCTCTTTGACTCCGTTTATGTCTTGATATTTTTCGTGGCCTTTGCCAGCTACCAATATAATGTCTCCTTTTGTTGCCAGTCGAGCAGCCGTTTTGATGGCTTGCTTTCGATTCGTTATGGACAACACTTTGTTTTTTAAATGTGGTGGCACTCCGACTTCCATTTCTTCGATGATGGTATCCGCATCTTCGGTTCTTGGATTGTCTGAAGTAAGAATGACTTGCTGACTGTTTTCGCAAGCGATTCTTGCCATCTTTGGTCTTTTTGCTTTGTCTCGATCTCCTCCGCAACCCACTACTGTGATTACTTTTTCCGTTCCTTTTCGGAGGTGTGCGATTGTCGTCAATACTTTTTCTAAAGCATCTGGCGTGTGTGCGTAATCTACAATCGCAATAATTCCTTCTGAACTGATTTGATAATCAAAACGGCCTTCTGCTGTAGTCAGATTACTGAGTGCAGTTAGCACTTCTTCTTCGTTTGAATCTAGCAAAAGTGCAGTACCATAGACTGCCATCAAGTTGTAAGCATTGAATTCTCCGATCAATCGGCAGATGGTTTCTGTACCATTAATTATTAGGTGCAAACCAGAAAAAGAATTTTCAATAATCTTCGCTTTGAAGTCGGCCTGTCTTTTCAAGCCGTAGCTAAACTTTCTAGATTTTGTATTTTGTAACATTACTTTCCCGTTCCGGTCATCGACGTTGGTCAAGGAAAAACTGTTCGCAGGGAGCTGATCAAAAAACCGTTTTTTGGCTTCTAGGTATGCTTTAAAAGTTTTATGGTAATCGAGATGGTCGTGTGTTAAATTGGTAAAGACTGCGCCGGTAAAATTTAGCCCGGCAATCCGTTCCTGATCCACAGCGTGTGAACTCACTTCCATAAATACATATTCGCAACCAGCGTCTATCATTTTCAGTAGCAATTCATTTATTGCCACGGCGTCGGGTGTGGTAAAATCAGCAGGCAAAATATCATTGCCTATTTTGTTTTCGACGGTAGAGATCAGTCCTGCTTTATAGCCCAATTGGGTGAACAGCTTGTACAATAATGTAGCAGTGGTGGTTTTTCCGTTGGTTCCGGTAATGCCCACCAGCTTTAAGTCTTTTGAAGGATGTCCATAAAATTCTGCGGCCATTAAGGCCAGTGCTTTTGCAGAATTGTCAACCTGCACGTAGCAGACTTCGGAACTCCTTTCTTCTGGTAATACTTCACATACTATAGCGGTAGCTCCTTTCTGGATGGCCGTACTGATGTAGTCATGCCCATCAGATAACAATCCTTTTACGGCGACAAATAAGTTACCTGGTTTTACTTTTCTAGAGTCGAATGCAATGCCGCTAATCGTTCCCGAAAGATCACCATGCAAGGCTTTTAAATCGCCACGTAAGGTTATTGTTATAATATGTCTCAGTAGGTTGCTCAAAAATGCTTAGTACGTATTAGAAAAAAGTGTTTCATAGTGCTGAGGGGTAAAACCCGCAGGCTTTTAAATAGTGTTGTTGTTTAAAAACTCAATTAAACAACGGTAGTGTTTAGTGTTGTTTCCCCTGTGCCGAAGCACAGGGGGAAACTTAGTGTTTCATAGTGCCGAGGGGTTGGATGAACATCCCTTAGGCAACTGTAATAGTGGATAAATTTTCCCCTACGCCGTAGCGCAGGTGGATATAGTGTTTGATAGAATGAGGGGATAATCAGCTAAGCTGTTTTATCGTAAAGTGAGCCGGATCGTTTGACCCTGCACCTTTGTCCCTGGAATAATGGATTGTTTTCTGACGCGACCTACGCCGCTGACCGTTACTTGCAATCCTAGGTTTTCTAATACATATAAAGCATCCTTGAGTCCCATACCGACAACATTGGGAACTTTCTTTTCCGCCATTTGGCGAGTCAGAATATTGATGGTATCTGCTTCCGCAGTTAACACACCCCAATTGTTTTCTTCTGTATAATTTGCATAAGGCAAATCAAGTCTTCCCAGCACCTGTACCAAATCTTTGCTTTGTGCAACTTGATAAGCAGGTAATTTTTTTTCTGCTAATTTGGGCTTGGGTCTTTCGTTTAGTGGCCGATGCAATTCTATTTTTTGTGCAAAACATTTGTCTGCAATTTCTCTGAAAATCGGACCGGCAACTTCTCCACCGTAAATTCCATTTTCCTTTGGATCAGTCACCACAACTACGCAACTGTACACTGGATTCTCCGCTGGAAAATATCCCACGAAAGAAGCTCTATGTTTCAGATTTGCCTTCGGGCTAAACTTTCGATAATCAATCTGTGCCGTTCCTGTTTTACCAGCGAAGCGGTATCTGTTTGTTTTTAATTTATGCGCTGTTCCGTTTTCGACCACAGATTCTAACAATAGTTTTACTTTATCAATAGTCTCCTTCGAAGCAATGCTTCTGTCTACAACCGTAGGCTTAAATCTTTTCTTACTTTCTCCAAAAGTCTGTACTTCTGAAATCAAGTAAGGCTTCATCATCTTTCCGTCATTCGCAATGGTATTGAAGAAAGTTAGCAACTGCAATGGAGTGAGCAAAACCTCATAACCAATTGACATCCAAGGAAGTGTAATTCCCGACCATTTATCTTCTTTAGAGTAAGCTTCTTTTATATAAGGATTGGCTTCTCCTGCGATTTCAATATCGACTGGCAAATCAAGTTTGAACTGCTTTAGTTTTTTTATGAATTGCCGAGCCTTTCCTTCGTCATCATTTCCGTAGTACTTAGTGACTAGTTTAGCGATACCAACGTTAGAAGAAATTTCCAGAGCTCGCATGACCGTTGTCGTATCCATCGTAAAACTTTCGCGACTCGCATCTACCATTACTTCTTCGTAGAAAGTGTATTGTCCTTTTTCAATGTCAATCGAATCGTACAAATTCACATGACCATCTTCGAGTAAGGCCATTATGGAAGCAATCTTAAAAGTAGAACCTGGTTCGTAAGCCTCACCAACTGCATAGTTGTATTTCTCAAAGTAGCCTTCTTCCGTTTTCCCTAAATTGGAAATCGCTTTGATGGCTCCAGTTTTTACATCCATGATGATGGCAACTCCGCTTTCCGCCTGATGATGATTGAGTCCACGAAGCAAAGCTTCATTAGTAATATCCAGCAGATTGATATCTAAAGTGGTGATGATGTCATCTCCTTTTTTAGGTTCAATTTCCGTAAGATCACTCATTGGAATCCAGGTATTCCCTGGTGCTCTGAACATAACTTTGCTACCCTTTTCACCAACCAAGTCATCATTGAAGTAACCTTCCAAACCTACTGGGTTATACCCTTCCCGAACATAGCCAATGGTTCGTCGGGCCAGCCCTTTGAAAGGTCGGAGTCGTTTAGGTCGTGGCGTAATTTTCAAACCTCCTCTAAACTGTCCTTTGTTGAACAAGGGAAAATTCCTAATCTGTTCAGTCAACTCAAAAGAAGCCGATCGATGAATCAGCATATTTCTTTCTC
>JBGCDT010000541.1:0-11909 GCA_045105695.1 Saprospiraceae bacterium
TGAATGATTGAATTTTGAATGATTGAATGGGCCTTCGACCGTGAAAATACGCGAGAGCTACGCATTGAGCGAACATTCAATCCTTCAAAATTCATTTATTCAATCATTTAAAAACAGACGATAAACAAATCCACCAATCTATCCACATGTCCCTATTCAAACTCCGCGGAACGCTCCCCTCCTCTACCAGGGTCATTTTAGAAATAGCCGGAATATTATTGTTATTCCTTATATGGTACATCATTACAATGGGTGAAAACCCAATGATGAATCCTGCTATATTTCCAAGTCCAGGGGCCGTAATGAAAGCTTTTGGAAGGCTCTATAATGAAAGTAGTTTGATTACTAATGTTTTCAGATCACTAGGATTAAACCTTGCTGGCTATGTAGAAGCTATTACTATTTCAATAGTCGTAGGTTTCATCGTGGGACTTTATCCCTTCTTCCGAGGTTTATTCAATCGACCAGTAGACGCTTTTCGATATGTGCCGCTGACTGCAGTAACTGGATTATTCATTGCCTGGTTTGGATTAGGTGTTACGATGAAAACACACTTTTTGGCTTTTGGTATTTTGATCTACCTCTTGCCAATCGTTGTGCAGCGGATAGATGAAGTGAAGGATGTTTATTTGAAAACGGTTTACACATTGGGCGCAACGGATTGGCAAACGATCCGCTCGGTTTATATTCCCTCGGTGATGTCTCGACTTTGGGACGACATTCGAGTTTTGACCGCAATTTCCTGGACGTATATTATTATTGCAGAAGCACTAGGAAACCAAGGTGGACTGGGTGCTTTGATTTATAGACTTGGGCAGAGGCAAGGTCGAGTAGATGTCATCTTTGCTTTACTTCTTATCATTGTTGTCATTGGATTTTTACAGGATAAGATATTCACAGTTTTAGATCGAGAGTTCTTTCCTTACAAATACCAAGCTGCCATAGCAAAAGAAAACCAAGAGAAGCAAAGCATAACAGATGTCATCTGGAATTTCGCTAGTGGTATTATTGGCTGGACATTATGCGCTTTATATGTCTTGTTATTTGTCAATGAATTTGTTGGCTTTTATCCAGTAAAAATATTAGATGAGTTTTTCGGAGATACGGTTTGGGTGATCCACTTGTTGGGTTGGTCAATTATCATTTACAAATTGTATAAGCTATATTTAAAATCATCTGATCCAAAACTTATAGCTGCTGCATCCATACCTTCAGCAACAAATACTACGGCAGCTCCAACGACACCTAAGCCTGAAACTAAAGTTGAAAAGCAAGATACACTTCCAGAAACACCAACTGACCCTGAGGATAAAACAGAATAGATGAACTGGTTCAAAGAAATAGAACTCCAAGGAAATCAAATCAGCCTCCTCCCTTTGAAAAAAGAACATCGGGAAGCGTTATTGGAAGCTGCTGGTGACGGACAACTTTGGGAACTCTGGTACACCTCCGTTCCTTCAGAAGCAACAATTGATCAGTACATTAACACAGCGTTGGAAGAGCAATCAAATGGACTAAGTTTGCCATTTGTAATTGTACAAAACGAGACAAAAAAAATCATTGGCAGTACTCGATTTTGCAATGCAGAACCAAAACACAAACGTTTGGAAATTGGCTATACTTGGTATGCAAAAAGTGTTCATAGAACAGGTGTCAATACAGAAGCTAAATATCTATTGCTTCGACACGCTTTCGAAACCCTGAATACAATAGCAGTAGAATTTAGAACCAATTCTCACAACAGAGCTTCGCGCAGAGCGATCAGTAGATTAGGCGCAAAGCAAGACGGACTTTTGAGAAATCATAGAATTGACCACAATGGTTTGAAAAGAGATACTGTCGTTTTTTCTATTTTAGAAAATGAATGGAATACGGTAAAATACGCTTTAGAATTTGAAATGAATCGAAAGAGATAATCAAAAATACAAAACAAAAACAATGGCTAAAGACTTCTTCAAAACTTTAGAAAAAGAACTTCAAGAAGGTATTTCAGAAATCCTTACTCATCCCTTTCTCAAAAGAATGCAGGATGGCTGGTTTGACCAAAAACAACTAAAATACTTCGCAGAACAGTACTCTGTTTACTGCCGATACTTTCCTCGCTTTTTAGCTGCTGCTGCTGCAAACATTCCTGATGATGAAACACGTATGCCCATCATCGAAAACCTATGGGAAGAACATGGCGAAGGAAAACTCATCAAATCTCACCGCATCCTTTTCAACCGCTTTGCAGCGGGTTTAGGACTGAGCGTCAAAGATTTAGACAATGTTGAACCATTACCTACCACTCGTATCTGTTGTGAAAACCTCATCAACCTTTGCCATGATGGCCACTTTCTGGAAAGCCTTGGCGCACTAGGACCTGGTACGGAATACTTCACCAATGAAGAATACAGTATCATTTATAATGGGTTGAAACAATACGATTTCCTTACGGAAAAAGACCTTGAATTTTGGTCGGTCCACATCAGTTTAGATGAAGAACATTACTCAGAAATGATAGGTGCAGTGGCTCCTTGGGCAAATTCTTTGGAGAACAAATACCTTATTAAAACCGGAGCGAAGAAAGCTATTGATTTAGAGATTCTTTTCTGGGATGGTTTGGAAGACAATCTGCCTGGTAAATAAAAGAGTGAATCATAACACTCCTCTTACAAATTTCACAAGCTTAACGACTCAGCATTAATAACAATACACTTACATGCTCACATTCAAAGACAATCCAAATCAGGAAAACATCATTGAGCTTCGCAATATCGACCAAAGTTACGATGGCGGAAAGTCCTACATCATCAAAGGACTTGATTTTGTGATTGAGGACAAACCTAATCAGGGACAGTTCGTGGTGATCTTGGGAATGTCTGGTTCTGGGAAGTCAACCATCCTCCGCTACATCGCTGGTTTACAAGAACCTACTGCTGGCACTGTGAAAGTCAAAGGTAAACCCGTTGGAAAAGACAATAGGGTTAGTATGGTTTTCCAACAATATTCTTCATTGCCTTGGATGACTGTTTTAGAAAATGTGAGTCTGTCGCTGAAATTTCAAGGGGTCGATAAAAAGGAGCGGCAACTAAAAGCAATGGAGCTAATCGAACTAGTTGGCCTAAAAGGACATGAGCATAAGTACGCGCAATACCCTACCCTTTCTGGTGGACAATTACAAAGAGTTGCCATCGCAAGAAGCCTCATCGCCAACTCTCAGATTTTATTGATGGATGAACCCTTTGGTGCTTTGGATGTAAAGACACGTTTGCAAATGCAAGACCTACTGACGAGTATTTGGAACAAGTTTCAGACGACGATTGTCTTTGTGACTCATGACATTTCGGAGGCCGTGTATCTTGCAGATGATATTTACATTATGAAATCGGCACCCTCTCAATTTGTCGAACACATTCATGTAGATCTGCCTTTTAACAGAACTAGAGAGATAAAACGTGATCCTCGTTTTGTGGAATTGGTACATGAAGTTGAAGATAAAATGGTAGCGGTTTCTAGTTTATAGTATTGCTACCCCACCGTTTCAAGGGTAATGACTTCCGACTTCAGAACTGCCTCCTCAGTATTATAACACAGCGAACACCTAATTGCAAGTCTATTTCTTTAAAAACAAATCCTACATAACAATAATATCACCACCATAACTAAAACAAAATAATCATGATGAAAAACATTTCAACTAAAGAAATGAGACGATTTACGATCCGATGCTCTGCAATTGCATTGTTAGGTTTTTTGATCAGTTTCATAGCCTGTACTCCGAAAAATGTTTCTAATCTGGAATCTCCCAGAACTACGGAAACTGCACCTCCCCCTCCACCACCGCCTCCGTTACCTGAAGCAAATCCTACAGCTTCCACAGATAAAAAAATCCCCACAGAAATCATTGTTCGTCAAGGTGTTTTAGAAAATGGTATGCAGTACTTTATTCGTAAAAATCAAAAACCAGAAAACAGAGCTGAGTTAAGGCTAGCACTGAATGCAGGAGCTATGCAGGAAGACGAAGATCAGCGAGGACTCGCGCACTTTGTTGAGCATATGGCTTTTAATGGTTCTAAGAATTTCAAGAAATCAGAACTAGTCGATTACCTCGAAACCGTAGGTACTCGTTTTGGGCCTGACCTAAATGCTTACACTAGTTTTGATGAAACCGTTTATATGCTTCAAGTTCGTACAGACGAAGAAGAATTGCTAAACAAAGGCTTACTTGTGATCGAAGACTGGGCTGGTGGCGTAGCTTTCGATAATGAAGAAATTGATAAAGAGCGTGGCGTCGTGGAATCAGAGTGGCGTTCTGGACTTAGTCCTCAGCAGCGTTTATTCAACACTTGGTTTCCAGTTATGTATCAGGGATCTCGCTATGCGGAACGTTTACCAATTGGAAAAACTGAAGTCATCAAAAATGCGACCTACGAAACGGTAAAACGTTTTTACAAAGAATGGTATCGACCTGATTTGATGGCCGTAGTTGTAGTTGGTGATTTCGATCCAGATATGATGGAAAAAGAAATCAAAGAACGTTTTTCAAAATTAGAAAACCCAGCAACGAAGCGTACAAAAGAATCTGCGATTGTTCCTACACATAAGGAAACGCTTGTATCAATTAGTTCTGATGAAGAAGCTCCTTTCAGCAATGTACAATTGGTTTACAAACATCCTCATCAGTCTGTCAAAACGATGGAGGATTACCGAGATAATATCGTTCGACGTCTTTATAATGGAATGCTGAATGCTCGTTTAGATGAATTATCTGCTGCTGCAAATGCGCCCTTCAATTATGCATACACCGGTTACAGTCGTGATGTTGGAGACATAGATACTTACTCTTCTTATGCCATGGTTCCTGAAGGTGGAACGCTACGTGGATTGGAAGTTATTCTAGAAGAAAACGAACGTGTCCTTCGTCATGGATTTAACGCTACGGAGTTGGAACGTCAAAAGGCAGCATTGATGAATCGGATGGAAAAAGCTTTTAAAGAGCAAAACAAAACTGATTCCGGCAGATTGTCGATGCGTTATGTTTATCATTTCTTGAAAGATAATCCAATACCATCTATTGGCGACGAAGTAAAGTTTTATGAAACCTTATTGCCAACCATTAGAGTTGCAGAAGTAAATGCTTTAGCCAAGGAATGGATCACAGATGAAAACCGAGTAGTTGTCATCAGTGGCCCAAAGAAAGAAGAAAGTCCACTCCCTGCCGAAGCGGACGTGCGCAACTTGTTAGAAACAATTAAGCAAAAAGAAATTGCGGCTTATGTAGATGAATCAAACGATGCTCCTTTGCTTGCTGAAATTCCAAAAGCATCTCTTTTCACTCAAGAAAAAGTTTATGAAGCTACAGACGTAACGGAGTTGGTTCTGGCCAATGGAGTGAAAGTAGTTTTGAAACCAACTGATTTTAAGAATGATGAAATCATGTTGTCTGCCTTCTCCCCTGGAGGAACTTCACTGGCTTCTGATCAAGATTATTTCTCTGCGACTTCGGCTGCAAGAGTGATCGACCAATCGGGTGTAGGTGAATTTAATTTAACCCAACTACAGAAAAAGCTGACTGGTAAAACAGTTTCTATCTCACCATACATTGGAGAATTGTACGAAGGAATGAGCGGAGCAGCTTCACCAGACGATTTGGAAACGATGTTACAATTGGTTTACCTCTACTTCCACGAACCACGCAAAGATGGCGACGCACTGAAGTCTTACGTGACGAAGCAAAAGTCGATTTACAAAAACCTATTGTCACAACCAGATTACTATTTTTATGATAAAGTTTCTAAGATTCAATATGGTAATCATCCACGACGAGGTTTCCCTACTGCGGAAAACATGGAAAGTATAGATTTAGAAAAGCTATATAATTTCTACAAAGATCGTTTTGCAGATGCGAGTGATTTCACTTTTACTTTCGTAGGAAATTTCGAGGTAGAAAAAATCAAACCGATGCTTGCGACCTACTTAGGAAACCTGCCTTCTAATCGTCGAAAAGACAGTTGGAAAGACGTAGGAGCAAATTATAAAAAAGGTAAAGTCTCAGAAACATTCAACCGTGGAGAGGCGCCTAAGTCGCAAATCAATCTGATGTATCATGGAGATTTTGAATATACGCCACAAAACAAATATGATTTTCAGTCGATGATTCAGGTACTCAGAATTAAGATGCGAGAATCTATGCGAGAAGAACTTGGTGGTGTTTATGGCGTACGTGTGAGCGGTAACACCAGCAAATTCCCAAAGGAAGAATACGACATTACAATTTCTTTCAATGCTGATCCGCCGATGGTTGACAAGCTCATTGAAGCTGCGATGAAGGACATCAAAAATGCACAGATGAATGGCGCCGAGGAAAAGGATTTAACGAAAGTGAAAGAGACACAACGCCAAGGTCGAATCAAAGATCTCAAGGAAAATCGCTACTGGAGTAGAACTCTTCAAAACATTTATAAAAACGAGGGCGATCCATCAAAAATATCTTTGGAAGAGCTGGAGAAATATATAAACGGCTTGGACTCTGACGACATCAAAAAGGCTGCAAATACATTCTTCGATGAAGGCAGTTCGATCAAAGTGATTATGATGCCGGAGAAATCCGAGGAGGGGTAATGAATGGGAGATAAGATGGATGGGGCGGATAAGGAGATAAGGTGGATAGGGTCTGAAAGCGTTAGAAAAAACCTTATCCACCTTATCTCCTAATCAACCTTATCTCCCCTATTTATCAAAGAACCAGTTGACTAGGTAATTAGAAAATGATTTAAGTTTGCAGAAAACATATCAATAATGGCCAAGTCCAAAACAAACATCTGCCTCATCGGTGCTGGCAATCTCGCCCATCATCTAGCTTTGCGTCTTTTCCAACAAGACATTTACATCTCTCAGATTTTTAGCAGAAAAAAGAAGAACGCGACTGTTTTAGCGAAATTGGTTTCTACAAAAGCGACACATAAAATTTCAGAGATTACGACTGATGCTGATTTGTACATCATTGCGGTAAGTGATGGAGCGATTGGAAAGGTGGCTGAAAAACTGAGTGAAGTTATTGATCCGAAGAAGAGCTTGGTCGTTCATACTTCAGGGGCAACGCCTTCTACTATTTTGCAAAAGCATTTTAAGCACTTTGGTGTTTTTTATCCTCTGCAAAGTTTTTCGAAAGAGAAAGCTGTGGACTTTTCCAGCATTCCAATTTGTATTGATGCGAAATACAAGAGAGACCTAAAGCGCTTAGAAAAAATTGGTCAGCAGCTTTCTAACAAGGTGTTTACAATCTCAGACGAACAACGAGCGACCTTGCACGTAGCTGCTGTTTTTGTGAACAACTTCAGCAATTTAATGTACCGCCTCTCCGACGAAATTTTAGCTAAAAAAGAATTACCTTTCGATCTGTTGCGCCCCCTACTTTTGGAAACGGCGCTTAAGGTTCAAGAACATTCTCCAAAGGACATGCAAACAGGACCTGCCGCTCGAGGAGATCAGGAAACGATGGATCGACATATTGATTATCTGAAGGAAGAGCATCCTGATTTGTGGGTGTTGTACCAGAAGTTATCTGCTCAAATTAGAAATTGATCTTCATTGTTTTAACTCCGATTGAGCACTATTCAATTATTCAAAATTCACTCATTCAATTATTGGTTAATAGAAAAAACATGAAAAAACTACTTCCCCTACTACTTCTGCTAACAGCATTCTCCTGCTCTTCTCCTTACAAAACAAAACTCAAAGAATTCAAAAAAGCAAACAACTACCGCTTCGCTTTTTACAATGTCGAAAACCTCTTTGATACTTTGGACGATCCAAAAACTAAAGACGAAGAATTCACTCCAACCAGCAAAAAGCAATGGACAGAGGAACGCTATCAGAAGAAGCTAGATCAAATCGCTCAAGTCATTAGCGATATGAACTACCCTGCCGTTGTCGGAATGTGTGAAGTAGAAAATGCAAAAGTGCTCAACGACCTCGTCACTAAAACAAAGCTCAAAGATTACAAATACAAATACGTCCACTACGACTCGCCAGACTTCAGAGGAATTGACAATGGACTAATCTACATCGAAGGATTATTCAAAGTAACCAATAGCGAAATCACCCGAATAGATTTTCCAAAAGAAATTGTAGAAGATTATACCACCAGAGATATTCTGCATGTAGAAGGGGTTTTCAGAGGTCAGGATAACATGCACTTTTTCATAAATCACTGGCCGTCCAGAAGAGGTGGTTTGGAAGCAAGTCAACCGAAGCGCGTCTACGTTGCTACTCAACTGAGAAAGAAAACTAACAATATACTTACAAAAGATCCGAATGCTAAGATCGTCATCACCGGCGACTTCAATGATGAACCAGATAACGAAAGCGTTCTCTCTGTTTTGGAAGCCAAACCAACTGGAACTAAGATAGTAAATAATCAATTGTACAATCGCTCTAGCACCCTAGATGCGAAAGGCCTGGGGACTTATAACTACAAAGGAAATTGGAATATGCTGGATCAATTTATTGTTTCAGGGAGCTTGGTCGATAAGTCGTCAAATCTATTTGTTTCGGATGCTCAGATCTTCCGTCCGGAATATTTAATTTACAAGGATAAAAAGTATGGAGATAAGCCGAGTCGTACTTATGGTGGTCCGAATTACTATGGTGGTTATAGTGATCACTTTCCGATTTTTGTGGATGTGATGGTGAATCGAAGTAATTAAAAAGAATTGGACTTTATTCGGTAACAGGTTTCTGGCAGACTGGTAACAGGTCACTTGCAGGTTCTGAACTGAATAATGTTGTTAGTGGCTTGCTAATTATGTAAAAGGTAGTCATCAGCTAGAAATAAAAAGTGCCGCGCACTAAGCCTCTTGGTAACTCAGTAATACTAAAAAACAAATAAAGTGCAACACACTGGCCATCTTGAATGTAAAAGAACGCGTCAAATTTAAGAGGGCAGCTGCGCTACAGTTTAAAAGAAGATAAGGAGTCTGCTGAGGTTAACAAGAGGATCGCTACTTTGTAGCTATATACGTTGAAGATCATTCCTGACATTTCAACTAAACTATTCTAAGATTTAGAAAAGCGTAATTTTCAAAGAAAAGAAAACCACGAATGAAAATCAAAACCACTGAACAACTCCGCGAGCTATACGGTTTCCCAAAAGGAAGGGCAAAGGACAAAGTACTTTCAGAGTTAGAAAAACACAGTAAGCACTTCATAGAAAAATCTCCATTCTTAGTATTGGCGACTTTTGATAAAGCTGGAAATGCAGATACTTCTCCCAGGGGAGGCGCTCCTGGCTTTGTCCGGTGTATTGATGAAACGACCATCGCTATTCCAGATGCCAAAGGAAATAATCGCATAGATAGCCTAGTCAATATTGTGGAAACGAGCCATGTAGGACTACTGTTATTATTACCGGGGGTAGATGAGACTTTGCGGATAAATGGTAAGGGACACATCACTACAGATCAGGAAATCCTTGGTTTATTCGACCAAGAGAATCGTCCTCCAAAGTCTTGCATCGTTGTCGAAATTGAGGAAGTGTTTTTACATTGTGCCAAAGCATTTATGCGTTCGAAGCTTTGGGCAGAAGAAAGTAAGATTAACCGAAAGGATTTCCCAACGATTGGACAGATGTTGAAAGATCAGTTGAATGGAACCGAGGAAGTCGAGAGCCATGAGGATATGTTGAAGCGGTATGAGAAGGATTTGTAGATACACAAAAAATCTAAGACCGCTTCCCTTTCTTCTTCGCATTTTCTTTCTCCACTTCCTCCTTCTTAGGAAACCCCAACTCCGTACTCGTATAAATCGTCCCATAAGTCAGCACCCCTGCCCTCACCTGCGCCATCGCATCAAGTACTTGTACTTCCGTCAATTCCTTAAGCGGATGAATAAAGGCCACCCATATAATATCACTAGAAATAGAATAGCGCACATCAAGCGCGGTGTGAAAATTAGCTTCCAGACACTTTAGCAATTCCTCACTATTAGCCTCTTTGACTTCTTTGACTGGGGAGATGATACGCATCCGATTGTGGTTTTTATCAGTGATGCAAAGAAGGGGGACATCGCCGATCCATATTTCCCATTGACCAGAGGTACCAGTGAGGGAGTCGGCTACGGAGTAGAAAATTTTGCCTAGTTTTTCATTGTTCATGTCCTGAGCATTCAGGAATGTTGTCGAGAAAGATAGACAAAGGAAGAGGAGAAGGAATTGATTGCGCATTGTAAAAGGGATTTATTGAAAATCATTATAACAATAATCTTACAACAACGCAATCAATGCCTTTGAAATATCAGGTTATCGCCCTCAGGCGGACAAATGCTTAGGAGTCAGAGAATAATAAGCTTCTGATTTAGACGCAGGTCTTTTTGTGCTGACCGAGCCTGTCCGGCGGCCAGACGGGGCAACAAAATAGAGCATAGCCGTAGCTACGTGATATTTTTTTAACGAAGGACAGTGCAAAAAGAACAAGTATAAATCGGAATGTTATTATTTACTGATTCCTTAGTCTTCAATTATCTCGTAGTCAATATCCAATTTGCGGAAAGCACGGTAAGCAGAGTTTGTTCCTTTTCCAAAGATATCAACTTCTACAGGTGATCCGTCTAATAGGATATCCGTATTGTCACGCGCATCATAATTGCTGAGGCCAACGACCTCTTCAAACATTTTAGTAATTGCTCTTCGGTCAGGCTTGGCTGCATCGCAGGATAGTAATTTTATTTTCATGATTATTTTATTTGGATTGTAAATGTTGTTTTTATGATATTAGATGAACGGCCCGTAGGTTTCATGTCAGAAGGCGTTTGAACCTGGGTTATTAGATTAATTTCAGTAGTATCTCCATTAATAAAACTTCCACAAAGTAACCCCTAAAACCATCAGCAAAAACATAGGAAAATAAATAGCTTTAAAAATCTGATTCTCATTATAATCAAACCATTTCGATTTATCTTTTGCGTAAGTTATTAAATTAAAAGTGGAAAGTATGATCATGAAATAAGTAATGATATAATAATATTCCATGTAAATAAGATCTGCCGTAATGATCTCTTTCCGTAAGTCAATATGCGAAAATATTAGGACAAAAAAGAAAGCAGCCATGGACTCAATAATCCCCTGACGCTCTTCCGTTTTGCCACAGCTATGCAGCAGAATAAACATCATACATAAAGTAACGAAAATCGGAATCAGATAAGTCACAAAGGAATTCAATAGCACTCGCCTCGTATTTATATTGTATTGCAAAATCGGCTTTTCTTCAAAGAGCGCTTTCTCTCCATAGCCAAAATCTGTGTCATAAGTTACGATGGTATAATTGAAATAACTTTCCAAAACTTCACTACCAGACATTTCTATTTCTGGATTTAGTCCTGATTTCTTAGAAGGGTTTGTGTAGTTGTAAGCAGATAAATCAGGGGTGAAAATCAGGTGGTCATTATTATCCAAGGGAACGATGTCCATGCTTATATGTCGCTTGTCGAAAGGATAATTGGAATACTTCAGATTCAGTCGCAGCGTCACTCTGATGTCCCAACCTACTAATAAATAACTTGGTTCGTCTTCTTTAGCTTCTATGGTTTTTCGATAGGATTCTTCTATGTAAGAAGCTTCTGCGAAAGGTGACATTTGCGGAAGTGTAAAACCAATGGTAACGGAATCTGCAATTTCAGTAGGATACTTTTGCCAGATCGTTCCTCCTATATTTAAGTTGTAAGAATCTTCAAACTCCATTCGCTGAATGAAGATACCTGTTGGTATGGGGGTGGCTTTGGGCGTTTTTAGAATCTCAGATTTCTGATGTTGTTTGGCAACAAAACTATTCATTCCATTTACATCAACGATCGGCATGCTTTCATTGACCTCTGGAGGCGAATTGGTGAAATGTTCCAGGTAACCAATCAAAGATATATTCGCTAATAACAAT
>JBGCDT010000542.1:0-31384 GCA_045105695.1 Saprospiraceae bacterium
AAGAGACATAACGGTGAATTTAAGCTTTGATTTTATATTAACACGAAAGTATAAAAGTGCTTTGACAATGCAAAGACAGTTTTAATGACCTAAGTCGTTCATTCTAAAAAGATTCTTCTTTCATAACTATTCAAATGTAGAAAGCCACACCCCGATAAGGATGTGGCTTTCAATAATTTGAAAAGCGATCTGCTTTATTTCGATTCTACTTTACTTCTCTCACCAACCGTTTCGCGGCCAATACTTGAGTAATAGAAATTTCTACTTTCCATGTCAGATACTTCATATAGATTACGACCGTCGAAGATTACGCTGTCGCTCATCTGAGTAGCCATGAAGTTGAAATCAGGCGTTCGAAATACAGACCATTCTGTAATGATAGCCAAAGCATCTGCTCCTTCAACCGCCTGGTACTGATTCTCCGTCAATTCTATTTTATCTCCATAAATGTCACGGATATGATCCATCGCTTCGGGGTCAAAAGCTTTTATTTTAGCACCAGCTTCCAACAATTCATCCATGATGTATAATGCTGGAGCCTCACGAATATCATCTGTATTTGGTTTAAAAGCTAATCCCCAGATAGCGATTGTTTTACCTTTTAAATCATCACCGAAGTGGTTTTTGATTTTCTTAGATAATACTGTTTTCTGAATGGTATTTACATCCATTACAGAGTTCAGAATCTTGAAGTTGTAATCATTTTGATTAGCTGTCTTATGCAAAGCTTGCACATCTTTAGGGAAACAACTACCTCCGTAGCCAACACCTGGGAATAAGAAACGTTTTCCGATTCGACTATCACTTCCCATTCCTCTACGTACCATATCCACGTTAGCTCCTACCTTTTCGCAAAGGTTAGCAATTTCGTTCATGAATGAAATACGGGTTGCGAGGTAAGAGTTAGCAGCATATTTTGTCATCTCCGCAGAACGTTCGTCCATATAGATTACAGGATTTCCCTGACGTACAAATGGCTCGTACAAACGTCCCATCACCTTTTGTGCTCTTTCAGAAGAAGTTCCGATTACAACACGGTCAGGCTTCATGAAATCATTCACAGCAACACCCTCTCTAAGGAATTCAGGGTTTGAGACTACATCAAACAAATCAGTGCTTACATGTGCAGCTAATTTCGCATGTACTTTTTCAGAAGTCCCAACAGGCACTGTACTCTTGTCTATAATTACTTTATAGTCTTTGATAAGAAAAGACAATTGATCCGCTACCCCAAGAATATAAGATAAATCAGCTGATCCATCTTCACCTGGAGGTGTAGGAAGTGCTAGGAAAATAACTTCTGCATCTTCAATAGCTGATGCCAGGTCAGTGGTAAAAGTCAGACGACCTTGCTTGGTATTACGTTCGAAGAGTAATTCCAGACCAGGTTCAAAGATAGGCACTTCACCATTACGCATGCGCTCTACTTTCTTTTCATCTATATCTACACATTTTACGGTGTTTCCTGTTTCTGCAAAACAGGTTCCGGTTACGAGACCGACATAACCCGTTCCGACTACTGCAATGTTCATGATAATTGAGTTTAGATAAAATTAATAAAATAAGGTTCTTATAAGAAGATTGCTATCATATAAAAGCAATCTCAGTTAAGACTAAGTCCAGGTACCGAGCATGTTCTTTTTGAAAGAAAATCTGTTTTGAGAATTAGAATTTGAGTTCTAATAAACAGTGATTGGCAGGAACCGAGTCCAAAAAAATACAATCTGTCAAAAGCGGATTCCGATTAAGTATAACCGCTTAAAGTACCATTTCATCTTTCAGAGTTTTTTCTCCTGTAGATGAAATGGTACTTTCTTTTCAGTTTAGGTTATGTATAATTTTGGGCTAAAATCCCGCTCATATTACGTTCGAGGGGAATATATCAACAATCGTTCCGATACAACTACTAATAGAAGTTTGAACGATTGTCATCAATGTCAGCAGATTTACGCATCGCTTGTAAGAGTCGGCGATTCACTTGACCTTGATAAATACCAGAAGCTTGACGACGCAATGCTGGTATATTAGCGGCAACAGTTGGTGCTGTTTTGTTTGAAACTTTTACTATATAAACGCCATTGCTTCCTACAATCGGTTCAGATACTTTGTTAGCATCTAGAGTATAAGCTGCTGCAATAACTTTAGGCTCTGAACCTAGTTCTGGCAAGTAAGAAGAATTGAAACTAGCAGCCTTCACTGTATCTACTTCTGCGCTATAGCTACTAGCAACTGAAGATAATGCTTGTCCACTTACTTTTGCTTTTACAGCTTCTCCTTTTTTCAAATTAGTTACGATAGGCATTAGCTCATCTTTCACATTTGCAAGATCTACCGAACCAGCAGCTTGAATAGAGGCTAGTGACGCAATCACATACTTATTGTCATAGTAATCAACCTGATCTTGATATTCGTAAACATCAGCAGAACGATCACCTATAGATGCTTCTTCGAAAGCCCACTTTACTAAATCACGACTTCCCTGCCCCGCTCCGAGAGTTCCAATAAAGAAATCGTTTTCTTTTAGAGCAGGAGACATTTCTAATGTTAACTCAGGTGTAGATTCAGCAGCCTTAGTCATATCTGCCAAACTTCTGTTATTAGCTACAAAATCTAATGCCTTGTTATACATCACTTTTTGTGTCTTCTGGCTAGGTACGATTGTCTCAGAGATGGTAGCATACTTTACCCCCTCTTCATTTTCGATAAACTTGTAATCCATCACTTCTACTAGGTGAACACCAAATTGAGTTACTACAGGGTATACTTTATTCTTTTCCGCTTGGTAAAAGATTAAGTCGTTGAACGGCTTAACCATTTTTCCTTGTTGCGCAAATCCCAAGTCTCCACCTTTAGTTGCAGTTGGTCCTTGGCTAAAAGCTCTTGCCAACTCATCAAAGCCATTTGTATTAGCTTCTATCAAATTCTTCAAACTGTCAATTTTTGCAAAAGCAGTTTGGTATTCAATTTCTGTTTTCGCATTAATCAAAATGTGACGAGCACGAACAGAGTCAGGAATAATTTTACGGTCAATAACTTTAGCTATAGTATAAGTCTTACCATTCAAATAAGGTCCTACAACAGAACCGATTGGGGCTTTCATCAATGTGTCTTTGAATGGCAACGCACCAAGCTCGTTAGCTTTTGAATAGGCTCCACTGATCATACCATAGTTATTGTCTACGAACGTAGAATCGTCATCTGTAGAACGAAAATCAGAAACCAACTTCGCTACAGTATTATATATGTTAGTAGAATCTTCTTTAGTCGCAGAAACATTATATGTTACATAAGCTACTTTTCTTGTCTCTACGTCATTGATAAATCTTGCCTTGTTTTCGTCGAGGTAAGATTTCAAATCTGCATCTGTTGGAGTAGCAGCACCAGTTACTTTATCAAAAGGAATTTTCACGTAAGTGAAATCTATCTTCTGACTCTGTGCATTGTTTACCATCTCAGCCATCCAGGTAGGAGTGAAAATGGATTTTTGTACCAAAGCTCCTAATTTAGATTGAAGGCGGTCTTTTTTAATCTCCTTCATCTGGTGTTGCCAGTAGTAAGGAAAGGTAGGAGCCAATTGTCCTTGAGAAATAGCATCCTTTACACCATCGCTCTCTATCAATTGCTTGATTTGATTTAATTGCTCTCTATTCACCTGTCTTGTAGCAGGGTCAGAGAAACGTGCCTGCATGATCGGACTCAAATTAGCTCCATATTGTAGATCCATCATTTCGTCATAACCAACATGAAGACCTAGGTCGTCTGCTTCGTCTTCTACGATGGCTTCTTCTACGAAGTAGTCCCAAAGTGAATTCCTTCTTGCATAGGTATCTCCTCCTGAGTTGGAGTAGAGTGCATTCTCTGCACGTACCATGTCATTGTATTCTATCTTTTTTCCATCAATAGTACCGAGGGTTGTCGGTTGTCCTCCGAAGACAGATTTCTCGCCAGAGAACATGTCCATCATAATGAAAGCAGCCAGGGCTAAACCTATGGCGACGATCAGAATCCAATTGTGTTTTCTTATACTGCTAATGAGAGCCATCGAATATTGTCTTTAATTGCGTTGTGAATAAGAAGGATAAGCTATTTGAATCTTAATAAAACCTGAGATTAACACTCATATTAGGTTTCAACTAAATTTAAACAACTTGTCTTATATAAAATGATGATTATCTGATATTTAAAGTAGAAATCAGCTCCGTAAAAAGCTGAAACGGTCTACGATTTGGAGAAAATCCATGCAAAGGTATAACCTTTAGCGATTATATTCAAATTTTTACGGAAAGTGGAGGTTAAAGTTGCTAAAGGCTTACATTATAAGACTGATTTGAAAAGCTTCTCAATAGGTTACGATAAAGAGCACTATTTCCAAAGTCGAAATAAAACGCCTACTCCACCTTCGAGCATGAAGTCACTTCCGAACTCTTGATAAAAATAGTGTTCTGTTAATTGGAATTGCACTCCTAAAAATCTATTCAATTGAGCGACAGCTCCTACTCCTGCATGAATCCCTCCTCCTTTGTAACCACTGCCGTCACCATCTCCTCCTGTACCTGTACTCCAACCTCCATGAAACTGAATGCCATTATTCATCTGATAAAGTCCTTGTATTTTGTAAAATCTGGCAGTTATTCCATAATAGCTTGACGGTGCAACTAAACGGGCAGCTTCCAGCCTTGCACCAAATCCCAATGGAGAAATATATTGCAGATGTATGTTTCGTCCCCACCCTGTTCCTATTTCAAAGGGACGGAATAGACTAATGCCTGTACCTAGGAAGACTCCTTTTTGAGCAACAATGGTTTTACCATCTTCTGTCATTGGTGATTTTCGACTGGGCCAACCCCATGCGAGTTCTAGTTGATGGATCAGGTGTCTAGTACCAGTATAAACTTCAAAAGGTCTGTATAGCTTGTTTCTGTCTCTGTTTCCATCTTCTAATGGATGGATACTCCCTGACATTCGATAGGCTAAACGAAGTGTTTTTCCTTTCTTTTGATGGAGAAGAGCACCTATTCCAAAAATTCCTCTCGCTTCAAAATTTTTTAGTTTGTCATCATTCTCATAGCTCTCTTTAGTAGGTAATAATTTTTCTTGAGGTTCAATTATCATGAAGCATTGACAGGAATCGACATAAACATTTCCATAGTCATAAAAAGTAGTTATATCAAAAGCTCGTTTTATTTTAACTGGAGCATAAGATAAAGAAAATCCAACTTCTACGAACGCCTCCCATTTTCCAAATGGTTTGCGATAACCAAACAAAACTGGAATTTGAAAACCGCGAATAGTTGTCGTTACTTTTCTCTGATTGGTTTCGAATATTCTATCTGGGAAGTTTACATCAGTGAAGTCCGTTCTATAATCTATTTCACTTTGGAGATAATGAAATTGAAGTCCAGATCGAAGATAAAATGATTTATTCAAGTTTCGATTACCTAAAAAACCTAGTTCGAAATTAAACCCTTCATAATATAACTGCTTAATATCTTCATTATAAACGTCAGGGTTATAATTCTCCAAGGCTTCCCTTGTGCCTTTAGGTTGCAGGGTATTAATTCCTACGGCAGCTTGAAACTCAAACGAAGATGTCTGAGCACTTACATCTTGTAAAAAAAGGATAAATATCAAGCATAGATTAAATTTCATGTTTGGTATTTATCCTTTTAGTTTTGTGATGTTCTTTCGATTCTTAAAGAAACAATTCACCGGAGCACTAAAATTCTTAGACAGGTACTCCACTATTGCTTCCATACACAGGAATGTATAAACTGTTCTTTTTCAAAATTTCTCTGGAAATAACAATCCGCTGGATCTCAGAAGTTCCTTCATAAATTTGCGTGATCTTAGCATCTCTCATCAAGCGTTCTACATGATACTCTTTTACAAAACCATAACCTCCATGAACCTGAACGGCCTCTGTGGTATGTTTCATGGCAGCTTCAGAAGCAAACACTTTTGCCATAGAACTGGATGCTGTGAAATCCATATGTTGGTCTTTCATCCATGCTGAGCGGTAAACTAAAAGACGAGCTGCTTCGATGTCCGTAGCCATGTCAGCTAATTTGAAAGCAATAGCTTGATGCTTCGCAATTGGTTTTCCGAAAGCTTCTCTTTCTTGAGCATAAGCTACTGACAGTTCATATGCACCAGCAGCGATTCCAAGTGCTTGAGCTGCGATTCCAATTCGCCCACCAGACAAAACCGTCATTGCGAATTTGAAACCGAAACCGTCATCTCCTATACGATTTTCCTTAGGTACTTTTACATCGTTGTACATTATAGTGTGAGTGTCGGAAGATCGGATTCCGAGCTTGTCTTCCTTAGCTCCAATAGAAACACCATCCCATTCTGTATCAACGATAAAAGCATTTATTCCTCTGTGTCCTTTTTCTACATCACTTTGTGCAATTACTAGATGTACTCTGGAAGTACCTCCATTAGTGATCCAGTTTTTTGTACCATTTAGAATATAGTGATCTCCATGATCGATAGCAGTTGTTCTTTGCGAAGTTGCATCACTACCTGCTTCTGGCTCTGAAAGACAAAAGGCACCAATCCACTCCCCTGTTACCAATCGTGTAAGGTATTTTTGTTTTTGTTCTTCTGTCCCGTATTTTTCTAGTCCCCAACAAACCAAGGAGTTGTTGACAGACATAATAACAGAACAAGAATTATCAATTTTGGAAATTTCTTCCATTGCCAGAACGTAAGACATGGTATCCATTCCACCTCCCCCATATTGAGGATCTACCATCATTCCTAGGAAACCAAGCTCTCCCATCTGTTTGATCTGATCAGTGGGGTAAGTCATTGTTTTATCGCGCTCGATGACTCCGGGTTTCAATTCCTTTTGTGCAAATTCACGAGCAGCTTCTTTTACTGCCAATTGTTCTTCTGTTAGTTCAAATATCATGATTGGACGTCTGTTAAATGGTTAATTATTCTCAGCAGCGAATATACGCTAATATTGTTTTCTAGCCTAAATTCACCCTTAGAGATCTATGATTCTGATTAGATTAACTGCCAGATTTAGTAACTTGATTTTTGAAGAAAAGTTTACGCCCCAACTACTTCCATCAGCGTTCGAAAGGCAACGTACTGACCGTCGTATCGCTCAGTGTGTTCTTTCTGAAGAGCAGGAGCATGCTCTTTTTGATACAATTGGAAATCATCCATACTTTCACAAAAATATTGAATAGCGAAAGTAACACCTCCATCTCCATCGTCGTGAAGAACTTTACACAACTTGTATTCTTTAAATAAATTAGTCTTTAATACATCTGGAATATGTACAGTCTTCATCCACTTTGTCCACTCTTCTTCCAGACTGGCGTTTATTTTTACAGTTACATTATAAATGATCATATCATTTTTTGGTTTAACGAAGAATCGGTCGCCAGACTTCTAACAATAAAACTACATTTATTGTATCTCATCCCCTCTCAAAATTCGGAATCGCTTTCTGGCCTCTACAGCAAAGGTACTACCTGAGTAATCAACAAAGATCTTTTCATACAAGGTTTTTGCTTTTTCCACATTTCCCAAGTGATTTTCGTTTAATGTTGCCAAATCGAACAGCGCATTATCTGCACGAATACCGTCCGCATATTTTTCTATAATTTTTTCTAAAACTTCAGCAGCTTTTTCGTACTCTCTTCTTTGAGTATAAATTTTCGATTCCAAATAAAAGATATCATCTTCAAGCGTATGCTCTGGGTACTTCATCTGAATCGTATCCAATTTTAGAAAAGCTCCTTCGAAGTTATTTTGAAAAACCAGCAAATCTGCTTGTGCATAGAGCATCATTGGTGCTGCGGTAGAATCCAGCCCAAGGTGATCCATTATAAAAATGGACAAATCCAATGCATCATTTGCAATCAATTTAGAAGTGGAAGCTTTGAGTACATCAAACTGTGTCTGAGCCCATTCGAAGTCTCCGACATAATAGGATAGTTTCGCATTTTTAAACCTAGCTTCATGACCTAGAATATCATCTTTATAAATTTTATCTACTTGTGAATATAATAATGTCGCTTCCCATCGCTCCCCTTGCATTAGATAAAAATCTGCAAGACTAATTTTTCCTCTGGACTGCACGTTTGGATTGAGCATCGGAAATTGGATCATTTCATTTAGCAATGCTATAGCCTTATCAAAATCTTTTAAGTAAAAAGCCTCCAAGTTTGCTAGTTCCGCAATGATCGTTGCAGTAGTCTTATTACGTCCAAATTCAGTTAGGAAATTTTCATACTGCGCCTCCAACTGACGAAGGTCTTCTTCTGTATAATCAAAACCTTCTACAAGCTTGTCTCTTTCGCAGGTCAGTGACTCCCTCTTTGAATCTATATAGTAAGTAGACTGAGCACCTTTTTCTGCAATGATGTAATCATAAGCTTGAATGGCTGTATCGTAATCTTTTGCATTAGCCGCAATACCTGCAAGGCGATAAACTCTCCCGCCATTCTCACCCAGCTGTCGATCCAAGGCTTTTATTTGTCGTAAGGCATTTTGATAATCTTTTCGTTGTACAAAAACCCAAGCTAACAATTCAGGATAATAAGGTACATCTCCTTCTTCTTGAATACGATCATATAATTGCACTTGCAATTCATCATAGTCCTCCTCAGAAAGATAGCGTTGGAAAGTTGTTTTTAGATTATTCAGACGTGTTGGATTTTCTGCAAGGCTATTGAGATAACCATCAATCATTTTTTCGGTATCTCCTTTTCTACGATAGAGGTCTGCCAGATTGTAAGCGAAAATGTTTTTGTCTTTTAATAATCGAGAGCCCTTTTCATAAGCAGCTATTGCTAAATCATACTTAGTCAATGATAGGAAAGAATTAGCCAATTTGGTAATCGTAAAACGATCCGCTTCCATTTGATCAATCGCTTTTTCATATTGCTTCTTAGCTTCTTCATCCTTGTATTGTCGCTCGTAAAGATTACCGAGTGTAACCAAAAGTTGAGATTGCTTGGGTTTCTTTTTTATCTCTTTCTTAATTTCTTTTTCACACTTATCATACTCTTCCAAAGAAATGAGGCAGTCAATATACTTATTGAAATAGTAGCTGTTCTTTTCATTACTTCTGTAAAGCTTTTCATAAAGTGACGCTGCTTTTTCATATTCACCGTTTTGGTAATACTGCTGGGCAAGGTTACTATTAGGTTGAGCCTGAACAGTGACAAAGCTTAGGATAAATAAGAAGGTGATTAACGTGAAAGACGACTTGATATACTTCATGTTGAATGATTGTCTATTTATAAAAGTAAATTCATTAAGAGTAGAATTCACCCGACTATTAAAACGCAAGCAGTTATTAAAAGTTGCCTAGAGCAAAGACCTGTGACTTAAGCGATTGAGTAATATCCCTAAACAGAAAATCCCGAATCTTTACTAAAAAAGATTCGGGATAGACTTTCAAATATCCTTTATAATATTTTACTCAAGGCGGAAACGAACTGGCAAGTTGAAGTATACCTTTACGGCTTTACCTCTCTGCTTCCCTGGAATCCATTTTTGGCCCATCTTATTCATCATCTGTACAACACGCTTAGCTTCGGTTCCACATCCAGCCCCAATATCTTTCAGAATTTCCGGCGACTTTACAGTCCCGTCCTTGTCTACATAGAAACGAATAACCGTGGTTCCCTCTACCCCGTTTTCACGAGCAATTGGAGGATACTTAATGTTTTTATAAATAAACTGAAGCATTTTTTCAGTAGCACATTTCTTACGCTCTGCTTTGTCTGTTTTGTCTTCACAACCTGGAAAACGAGGCATTTCTTCCACTACTGTAAAAATTTCTTCTACTTCCGGCTCTGGCGGCGGCGGTGGTGGTGGAGGTGGTGCTTTTTTCTCTTCTACAACTGGTGGAGGTGTTTCGATAACATCTTCCACTTCGATAGAAGTGTCTTCAAATTCAATTTCATCTTCCTCTTCGATTTCTTCTTCTGGCACTTCTTCAATCACCGGTGGTGGTGGTGGTGGTGGTGGTGGTGGCGGTTCAGCGGTACGTGGTGGTTCTACCTCAATCTCTTCCTCGAGATCGTCCATATACTGAGAAACATCTATTACCTTTTCATAGGTAGTCCAACTGAAAGCCAGAATAGTAATCCCCAATGCCACGAGTAAGCCTACATTAAAGAATGTACCGCTTAGTCCAAAAGCATCAACTTCCGGATATTTGCTACGACCTTCCAATGGTGATTTACGAGTACTCTCGTTAAAAGCAGTGGACAACTCCTCGCTATCCTTATTGCCGTATAAATACCTCATCCCAAAGATGAAAGCAATTATTCCGATCAGCAAGGCAGCAAAAATCCCCATGAGGCTGTCGCTAGTTAATGCTAAATCCATAGTTATAAAATTTAATTATTTGAAAATTCTTATTAATCTCTAAAAGCTATTTGGATTCTTCCTTCAACCACCACTTCCTAAAAATCCAGAGTCCTATAAAAGAGCCGCTAATATTAGCAATAATATCGTATACTTCAAAAAATCTGTTTGGGAAAAAGGAATATTGGATTACTTCCATTGCAATTCCGTAACTGATGCTTATCAGCAAAGCCCAAAGAACTGGTTTTTTTATAAACTGCTTATGAAAAGCATAAAGTAAAGACCAAGACTGAACAGCATAAGCAAAGGCATGCCCAAACTTATCTGGTGAGGTAATGTCCCACCAGCTTTGAGGTAGGTTTATCGATCCTCTTGTTGAAAGAAAAAGAATAACTAAACTCCACGCTATTGCAGGTAAAAAGCTTTTCACTTTCCTTTTATTGATTAGATGTGAACAGAAATATTTTTGGTGTATACCTTCCGGTTTTTTTTAAAAATTATTTTACCAAGTCGGTATAAGCTGCATCATCCATTAAGGCTTCCATTTCACTGGCATCCTGTATTTCTACTTTTACAATCCATCCTTCTCCATATGGATCTTCGTTTATCAGTGTAGGGTTGTCACCTTCACTTTCGTCAAGAGCTGGATTGAATTCGATTACTTTTGCAGAAACTGGCATGTATAAATCAGAGGTAGTCTTTACCGCTTCTACTGTTCCGAATACACCGTCTTTGTCAACTACATCTCCTACCGTGTCTACCTCTACATAAACTAATTCGCCGAGCTCACCAGCAGCAAATTCAGTGATGCCGATCAAGGCAGTTGTATCGTCCAGCATTTTTACCCATTCGTGTTCTTTGCTGTATTTTAAATCTTTTGGAAATGTCATTTTAGTACGATTATGTTTTTCTCGAAAATAAGGAACGGCTCTGATATTTGTCAGAGCCGCCCAAAAATAAGTGATAATTTTTATTTCACACTATCCATAGTGATATTAATTCTTGCTGGCAGACATTTCCTCCTGCTCATGTTTTTCGATAAAATCAAATACCCAATCAGAAGTTACTGATTTCGGCCGTTCCAATGGAAAGCCTAATGCTCTTGACCAGCATAACGCTGATAGTACACCTAATGCTCTTGACACACCAAATAATACAGTATAGTAGCTGTATTCTGTCAACCCGTAATGAACCAAAATAGCTCCTGAGTGTGCGTCGACATTTGGCCAAGGATTCTTTACTTTACCGAGCCCTTTCAAAATCGGAGGAATAACCTCAAAGCATTTCCAAACAACATTCACTACGTCAGAGTCTTGAATATACTCCTTAGCGAAACGCTTCTGCTCGATGAATCGAGGATCAGGTTGTCTTAAAACAGCGTGTCCGTAACCAGGGATTACTTTACCTGAAGCTAATGTTGAATTTACGTAGTCAATAATCTGTTCTTTGGTCGGCTGACGTGTACCCAGTGTATCAAGCATTTGGAAAATCCACTTGATTACTTCCTGATTTGCTAAACCATGCAATGGCCCTGCTAATGCATTCATTCCGCCTGCGAAAGAATAGTACGCATCGCTCAATGTAGAACCCACTAAGTGTGTAGCATGGGCTGATGCATTTCCACCTTCGTGATCTGCATGAATGGTTAGATATAACCTCATTAGGCTTTTGAAATCTTCGCCTTCAACACCAAGCATGTGAGCAAAGTTAGCTGCCCAATCTAGAGAGATATCTGGTGCAATGTGTTTTCCATTATGGTAAGAACGACGATAGATGTAAGCAGCAACTCTTGGTAATCTTGCAATAAGGTTCATTGCATCTTCATAGGTTGCATCCCAATACTCTGTTTTATTCATTCCTTCTGCATATCGACGTGCGAAAACAGAGCCTGTTTGAAGAGAAATGATAGCTGCGCTAAACTGTGTCATAGGATGCGTATCCGCAGGCATAGCGTCTAACATTTTGAATGTATGGTCCGGAACACTACTTCTGTTTGTCCACTGATCTGTCAACCACTTCACTTCTTCTCTTGTAGGAATTTCACCAACCAACATAAGCCAAAACAAACCTTCTGGTAATGGTTCTTTTCCACCTTCTACAGTTGGCAATTTGTCTCTTAATTCCGGAATCGAATAACCGCGGAATCTGATACCTTCGTTGGGATCAAGATTAGAGGTTTCCCAAATCATACTCTTCACCCCTCTCATTCCGCCAAAGACTTGCCTCAACATAACTTCATCTACCTTTGTCTCTCCTTTCTCTTTGAGCATCGCTTTGATCTTAGTTTTCAAAGCGGCTGATTTATCTGCAAATTTTTTCTTTAACGGATCCATTTAATTGTAGTTGATTTTAAAGTTACGACTGAGATATTTCAGGCGGTAAAAATAAGTAAAAAAACGTGTAATATTATAACTGGAAAGAGATCAAAAAGTTGAGCATAAATTAGGAATTTAGAAAGTATATCTACCTCTAAATGAAAAAAGGTGCAATCTCTAAAGCCTTTGTCCTAGCTTTTGAAATTGCACCTTTTTTTTATCATCTAACAATAGCTTCCAAGAAGAAGATAAACTATTGGTTTGGCATTTCTAATATTGTTCGTCATCGATCGCTATCAAGTAAGGCTTCATCTCCTCCGGGGTCATTCCCTGTTTTTTGAGCTCTTTTGTCTTTTCAGCCTTTTTTAGTCGAATAGCAATTCGGTCCTTATCGTAAAGTGCTCGCTGTTCTTTGTTAAGCATCATTTTGATAGATACCTCCGTACCAGAATTAATAGCTTCTTTCTTTTGGATGAATTTTCCTGGATTTGAAGATTCTAGATTTATAATTTCAGAGAGGTTGCGTAGGCGTCGCTCTTGAATCTTAGTCATCTTGTCTTTCTGCTCATTATCTAGATTATATTTTTTCGCAAATTTATTTACTACTGTTTGAGTAGAAAGGTCAGACACTGGAGCTTTTTGCTGAGCATAAAGACCTGCTGAGATAAGTAAAGCGCCTATTAAGAATATATACTTTTTCATTTCGAATTTATTTTTGATGATAATAAAAGAACTCCTTTAATATTTTATGCGATATAAATCATAGTTCATTAAAATGATGGGCTAAATTACGCTTTTTGAGCAAAAGCAAAGGATTTCCTTTTAAATTCTATTTGAATGGGAAAGATTCTTACAGTTTTCATACCTTTCATAATAACTTGGTTCTCCCCTTTAAGCTTTTAATATTGGATTACAAGTTAGTGTTCAGTTCGAGCGTTTGGATGATTTGATCACCCACACCCTCATTCACTAATGTTGTTCAAACAACTTTTATAACAAAAAACTATGTTCATCATTCAGGAGATATTGATCAGCGACGATGTTGTCGAAAAACAATTCTTATGCAACCTCTCTGCTTGCAAAGGCGCTTGTTGCTGGGAAGGAGACTTTGGCGCACCATTAGAAAAAGAAGAAATTGAACTATTGGAAAAGGATTATGAATCTATTAAACCTTTTCTCAGCGAGGAAGGAAAAGCAGTTATCGAGAAAGAAGGTAAGTACACTTGGTTCGAAGAACCTAAGGAAAACGGAACTCCACTCATCAAAGGAGCTGCATGTGCTTACATGACTTACAACGAACTAGGAATCGCTCAATGTGGGATTGAGCAAGCACACAAAGCTGGAGTAACCGATTTCTACAAACCCATTTCCTGCCACCTCTACCCCATTCGTATTAACAAGGAAGAAGAACTTGGATTCGAGGCCATGAATTATGACAAGTGGGATATTTGTTCAGCCGCCTGCGAGCTGGGAAAAAAGGAACAACTACCTGTTTATCAATTTGTGAAAAATGCCATTATTAGAAAGTATGGTAAAGATTTCTATGACGAATTGGATGCTGCGGTGAAATATTCAAAGCGCACGTAGTAGCATTGTTATATAAAATAAAAAACTGCCTCTTGGAAATCCAGAAGGCAGTTTTTTATTGGAATCAAGCTCAATACAATTCTTAATTCAAAGAAAATCGAATAGTGACCCCTCCTTGATTCGTTGTGATCGGGAAGGAAGTTGAAATAGCTGGTATTACCCGACGATGGTCATAAAATAAACGGACGTTTAGTCGCTTACTAATATCATAATCAATCGCAGGAGAAATCGTCAGTGTTTTACTACCTCTGGTTTTATCTGAAATTCCTTGATCTAATCTATGGTTAACAGTCACATCATCTCTATAAGAAAAGTCGAAGGTGAAATTGAGATCATTCCCTTTGAGATCTTTACCATTCTTACCCTTTGGAGGAGTAACATTCTTTGGTGATTTTTTTCCTTTTTTCTTACGCTTACGTTTCGGACCTTTCTGACTCTTTGGAAGAAGGAAACCAATAATGACATTTTTCATAGTATATCCAAATCCAAAAACGTACTCTGTAGTTTTCGTTTCAGCCAATTGATAATCAATGTTGAAACTCATATTTAGATTACGAGATTTTTTATAATCAAAAGTGAAATTCATGTCATTTTTCAACTTCATATTCACTCCAATCAGTGGCGCAAATTGTTCACTAATAGATAGCGCAGGAATTTCAAACCGTGAATAGAAATTACCTTGGTCATCTCTCCTCGACAATGCTTGATTAGCATTGAATTCCTGATTCGTCTGATAAGAATTTACGGTCAATGTGGATTTATACCCGTGAGTAATCCCTACAGAACTGAAGATTTCTTTCAATGCTTCTATCTTACTAAGACCAGTGTAATTCACTTTCCAGTTTAGTCGCGGCAATGTTTTAAATAAAATATTACGAGCATAGTTTTCACTGATGTCAATACTATTGACATCTTCCCCTGTGTACGTAGCAATAAAAGCTGGCAGCAATACATCCTGTTGGGTTCGACCCAATCCATTTCTGTAGTCGTCATATTCTTCGTGATCATCAAGAATACCTAATTCGTCTCCCAACCTTTGAGAGATAATTTCTCTGTTGTTTTCAAATTCCGAAAACAATTCAATAATATCATCTCGGAATAGAGTGTTTAGTGCAAAATAAGAAGTACTGAATGATCCGACATCTCTTGCAGCGGCATGAACTATTTCGTCAGGTGCAAATTCAATCTCAGTGCTACCAAAGGCTTCCGGTATGGTATCTTTGAAGTAAAGCGCGGTATTCTCTGTGAATGAACGTCGGGCATCTATTTCGATTCTAAAGTCTTGGACTGGCTCTAAGGTTAGTCGCCCCTCCATGGTTTGATTGTAACTTTGCTCAACCAATCTATTTTGGAAAACATCGTTGGTGATCCAACCGTCATTAGCCGCTCTTCTTAACCAGTCTTCCTCACTACCTGCATCAGAAATAAACGGTTGAAAACCTGCAACAAAGTCCCAACCCGGAGCACCAAAATCTTCATTCATTCCTAGATACTTCGACTCAGGGGTAAAACCAGGAACAAGTGTTCCTCTTTGCTCTTGGTATTTGAGGTTTGCCTTACGAACCATCAATAGTGGGCGAACTAGAGCGCGTTCTATTTTGCTTGGCTCTCCATCTTTTCTTTTCTTTTTATCTTTTGACTTTTTATCTTTTCCTCCTTTTCCTTTGCTATTGCCGCCATCCTTTCCTTTTCCACTAGGATCATTCTTATCTATTTCTAAATCTTCTTTAGAACCTCTTTTGTCAGATCCCTTACCTCCTTTCCCTCCTCTGTCTTTACTACTCGCTGCTGTTCTGGTACCTCTTCGAGACCGCTTTGACTTTTTATTGATTTTATCTAAATACTTAGATTTTTTATACAGTTTTTCAAAACTAAAATCTCCATTTATTTGCTTGGTATGCCCGTTCTGGATGATATATCCTAAGTCAGTAGGTCCTGTGGTAACATCTCTATCGGGATCTTGAAGTTCTGTAGGTACAAATGGATAAGGTGCATCCCAACCATAGTCAGCAGAGTAGTTTGCCTTAACAGTAATCCAATCTAATGGTTTAATTCTTTTTAACGGGACATTGTAACTCAGTGTAAAATTGTGGGTATAGGTTTCCGTTCGACCTAAATTTCTGATGCTTTCTAAAATCCCATCATTGATAGAACTTTGACTTCGCTTCTCCATTACATCTCCATCCGGATCGTCTTCCAAACGTATGAACTCTGTTTTTTCATCTATGATGGCTCGGTTCAGTGCCGTGAAATTAAACTTCAATGCTTTAGTAATATCCCAAACTACATTGTAATCTCTATCCCACGTAAACTGCTTGTTATAAAAAGTATTAAAGAATGGTTCATCCCCTACAAAACGATAAGTCGTTTCACGGAAGCTTCGATTCATATTGCTACTAAATCCAAAAGTATTCGGTAGGGGGTTGAAATTCGCTTCTGTAATTAGCTTAAAGTATTTGTCTTTTTTAATCAGCTTTTTGAATGGAGTAACGTAAGTCGCCGGCCTGGTGTAATCATAAGTAACAATACCATTATAGGTCTTTACATCATCCTTTTCCATGATTGGATTACTTCGATTCGTTTCTGTATAAGCATAAGTCAGACTAAAATTTTCAATATTCCAAGGCATCGGTTTTTTGTCCTTATTGGTTCTGTTCTTCCGAATATTGGACATATTGAAACTTTTGATGACCGTCTGATCTATAGCTTGATTTCGAATAGAATCCCGATCTGCTTTAGTATCTGCATTATCCAACTTATCGTCTAATGTGATATCCCGATCATAAGGATCAAATTCTGGAATACTCACTGCATTGGAGTATTGTGCATAGACTGGTAAACTAAGCCCCCATTTCTCAGGTAAAAATTTACTCAGTTCTGCGCTCGCTGCTATATCGTACTGATACATTTTTTCTCTGGCTCGGTCAACTACATTTTCTTCTAAGCCTCCCCAGCCGATAGTCGATCCACTAACACTAGCAGTGACATTTGCAAAGTCAGCCATTTGTAAATCAAGTCTTGCAAGACCGGCAGCTCCCCCTCTTTCGTCTATACCCGTCACCCTCAACTCGTTGATCCAAACTTCCGCACAATGTGCCTCTTCTGATCGGTTGATAATCCCAACCATAATTCCTTTAACGAGCCCCAGGTTTGGATTTCCTTTTACTCTAATGAAAGTACTATCATCAGGAGAGGACATTTCGAAAGTTTCTGACAAAGGAACACCAGCATCATTTCGGGCTTGCTTAACCGTTTTTATAAAATCAAAATTAATATTCACATCGTTCTCCTCTCTCCATACCTCCTCTTTGTAGGCATCAGAATTTACATTAGCTATAGTCGCGTCCCGAGACATCGTTAGCGGAAGTTCATACTCATAGTAATTCTGCTCAAAGTCAGAACCTAAGCGAATAAAAAGGGAAAGGTCTCCATCTGGTATCTGATCTGGGTTAAATTCCGGATTGGTTGCTTCTGCGTGGACATACATTTTCATGTCATCGTATACTCGCATATCCAGATTAATAATTTTGTAAATCGCCCTACCTGCATCAGGTTCAAGGTTACAGACTTCGAGTGCCAACGATTGCTCATTCTGCAACTGATCTGGGAAGGTCGTATTCGTAGACCGCTCTTGAGTTATTCCAAGTGGGAGTACATAATTGAAAGGAATTTTTCCACCGTTCTCTTCAATACTCACTGCGTTCACATCAAAGAGCGTATTGGATTCTCCATCGCCTTGCCCAATGGTCACGCCTCCATTACTAATATCTTTAAAAACTTGCACCGGTCGCTGATACCTTCTCCACTGATTTCTAATCAAATCTAAAGTAGCAAATCGGATGTTCATTTGATCTTCAAAACCTTTCAAATACATTCTAATAAAACGAATAGATCTAAAATCCTGAATACCTCCGACTCTACCCGTATACTGATCCAAAGGTACTTTGAATCGATACCAGACTCTTTGCTCAGCAAGTGGGTTATTTTGAAACCCACCATGTATCGTATCTGTAACGAATTGACTTAGAGCCATTTCATTATTCACTGTTTTTTCTATTGGAATACAGTATTGGAAGTAGGACTCTGTTTCACTCAGTGTATTATCTTGATTCAAATCCTCTGTATCTGGATTTCTATTACCAAGTACACTTTGGTTACCTTGCGCTATAGGCGAGTTTCCTTCAGGGCCATTGGCGTACTTGTAACGTTCAAGCGTTGTAGTATTTGGAGGGAACTCACTGTCATCTCTTGGATTTTTAAAATTATCACTAGAAGGATCCATCCTAATAGTATCCTTTGCAACTTGAGTTAATGAAGAACCAGTGATAGCTGTCATAAAACCATCAAAGAATGTTCTCTCCCCAGCATCGTCCTGCCCATCATATCCAATATCTTGTAAAGGTCTTTTTGAAGCATCATTATCAAAAGCATTGGTAATGGCTTGTACACGTGGCACTCGCGACCAGTTGGTTACGTCCATCTGTGTAGTACCATTTGTGGTAATTCCATTCTCAAAGAATTTCCTGGAGTCTCTTAGAATGTCTTCTGAAATATTACCAAGGTTGATACATAACTCTCCCCCATCATTGGCTCTGTTACCATCACCATCATCCATAAAAGGATTTAACATCCAGAATTCGAGATATTCGATATTAGCTGCTTGGAAATCATTCGTATTCAAAGCTCTCATAATCCCTCCCCAACGAGTCTCTGGTCGGTTCAAGCCTCCATTGTTTGTTAACCCCGCAGAAAACTCCGTACCTCCATCCGGCAAATCAAAGTTGTATGGTCCACGTTCTCTTGGATAGTAAGAAAGAACGAGTCCTTGTATAGTAGATGCCGTACCTGGTTGAATAGTACGATTTGGAAAAACTTCTACTTGAGGGATCTGAGTTGTATATGGATTCTCATTACTGGCCGTTCCAACAGATTGATCTAAACGGAACCAAGACATATGTGCACGGTTCATTCCTGAGCGGACATCGTTTACCAATCTTGACTCAGGGAAATCAGGGTTGTTATTTTGTGCATCGTTCTGTGGTACTGACGCTAATGTCCAAGCATTTGCTGGTAAGGTCAGTGTAACGCCACTGGTACTTCCTTCAAAGTCATCTACGAATACTACTCCACCATCATCTCCTTGGTTAATCGCTTTAGCATGGCCTGGTCGAAGAAGAGCAGCCTCTGCCATGAAGTTTATACTAGAAGGTTGTTTGGTATCAATGAAAGGAATCTTATCTACTGCCTTTGTCAACCAGGGAGCGTCTTTGCTATAGTTAACATCCATACCATATATACGGTTACTAATAGGATCATCTCCTATGTTTACTTTTTGGGTAAATGGTCTTTCAAAAAGGTGCATATAAGTACCACCAATTGTAAGGTTTTTACTCGCTTCAAAATCGGCCCTTATTCCAAGGAGTGTTTTGGTTTGAAAACCAAAGAGCGTATTATCTTCAAAAGAGACATTGATTGGTAGACCTGAATTCAGGATCGCATCGTTCAAAATTTTCACTCGACCAATGTTATAATCCACTTCGTAGTCATTCCCTTCCACCAGTACTTGTCCACCTGCTCGTATCGTAACCGATCCTGGCGGCAGGTTAAAAGCTCCAAGTGATATTTCTGATGAGACCGAAGATTTATAACTACCTCGAATTGTAAATCGGTTGAATTCGGGATATTCCCTAGCTCGAATTACCGTAGAGTCATAAAGAATAGGATAGGTGTACTGCCGAGCCAGGCTTTCATTTCCAATGGCCTCTTCTAGAGCAGAGCCAAAAGGTTCCAGTACTGGGAACATCACACGTCCGTTATTGGGATTGATTGTTATTCCAGGGACAAAGTCAAACTGCCCGTCGGGATAGGGATCCCCCAAGGTATTGAGTCGGTCAAGGTTGAAAATTTGAAGCATTGGCTTGTTGGCCAAATCTGGCTCAGGAATGAAACGCTTCTCTCCTTCTCCCGGATCTTCATAGAAGATATCTAGTCTGAAGTCCTCTTGAGCAACTTGGAAAGCTCCGATGGAATAAACATTTTTCATCATCAAATCCCACGCTGGTAAATCTACTCGCTGAGTAGTACTCTTGAGCATTTTTACGAAAATCACTCCTAATGTATCTGAGTTATAAGCATCATCTGCAAACTCCCCTACTTTATAAATTTCACCATTGTACTCATAGGTATAAGCAAGACCTAATACTTGATCAGGTTGTAAATTTACATTAAGAGAGATGAACCCTAATTCATTATTGACTACAAATTCATTTGGGCTCAGCAAACGAGCAGAGACCTTTTCGTAGTCCTTTGTTTGATTGAAATTATATTGTCCTTCTAAGACAGAAACGCTGGCATCCAACTGTCGTGCTCGAGGGTCATTTCGTAGTGCGTCGTGCAAACGGTTCGCATCAACATCTGAAGAAACTCTACGCCCAGGAAGAGCTTTTCCACTTAAATCCTTATGCTTTGCCATTGCAGGCAACTGAAACTGAGGATTATCATTCGTAATACGAGTGGCCTCGCCAAGGTCAGCTAGAGCCACAATGTCTCGAACGTTATTTACTTCGTTTCTATCATTCGTTACCCAAACTTGTATTTGATTTATTCGGAAAAGGCTATTGATTTGAGGCATTGTAGAAAGTGCGTTTTCAAATACACTTCTGTTATAGTGAGAAACGAAGAAATGCCTATTCTCATCGTATTGATCAGCTCCTAATTCAAATTCTTGCAGTTGACTTCCTCCTTGGATCTGAAGATTCTCTCTTTGTGACTTTTGTTGAGAGGCCAAAGCAGTTAGACGAAGCCGTCCAAATTGTAATTCTGTTTTTATTCCAAAGAGGCTTTGTGCACCTTGTATCAATGATCCTCTCAAAGGAAGACTAACGTGCCCTGCCTCTATACTTTTCACAATTTCATCATCACTGAAATTATCAGAAGAGTATTCCAATTTCATTTGATTATCAAAATCGAAAGTTGCTTGTGTGTTATAGTTAAACCCTAGTTTTAGTTTCTCCCCAATCTGTCCTGTCGCACTCATTTGTATGGCCATATCGAAATCAAAGCCTCCGGTTCGTTGTTGTCGAATTGTTCTATTTGGATCTTGAATTCTTTGGTAGTCTACTCCAAATGTTAAGTCAATCGTTCCCTGGGGGCGGATGTCTACTTTTGTACCTCCGAAGAGCCTGTTTACAATATCTCTATCCACATCTATTTTTTCTAACGGATCGGCAAGACCGCTATACCCTTTACTGCCGCTACTGACCCCGGCAAGCTCTTGGAAATACTGTTGCCTTTGTTGTTCTTCAGTATATCTCAGATATTCATCGAAGGTCATGTAAGTAGGCGTACGGAAGTAGTCGTCTCCGATTTTTTCCATAATGATGTAGTTACCTGTTGTCGGATCGTATTCCACTTGTTTATCTATGACTGGTGGATCATTAAGGTCGAATGGATTACTATTAGGGTTGGTAATAAAATCACCTGTTCTATCTTTTAGTGGAATCGTATCAGTTGCCATTACATCTATAGAATAGGGGTCAGCTAGGTTAGCACCACCTGCGGGATTCGTGGCTACCAGACCAGAAATGACGGCAAAGAGAAAGAAGCAACTGAGGAGTAACGTATTTATTTTCATAATGCTAAGAAGTACAAATCCTTGAAAGCAAACCTTCTGAGGAATGACCAGCTTTTAACACTACCGTTCTGAACAATTGTGGCAGAACTAAAGTTATAGAGTTGTATTCAGCGCATGAATACTCCGCTATGTTGGTTGTAGTAGAAATAGCAAGTTTCCTATTTTGGGTTTGGTTGTGTGTCTGCAAAAGACTCCTCAATAACGAGTCTTGTGCGATATATTTGTTTACTATCGTTTATTTAACATGTCCGGGTCTCTCCATTTCTTATAATTAAGAAAGTCCGGTTTTCCAATTGTTTAAGTTTGGGTACTATATTCTAACATTTACAGCACTTTTTTGATAGATTATAACTCCGATTCCTATAGGAGTCCTAATATTCAAATACTGTATATTATAATGGCCAGTGAGCCAGTTGTTAGATTATTGTAAGATGGGATTTCTCCATCTTAACGTTTACGGTTTCAGCGGCTCTTTGGTTACCTCTCCTTCTCTAAATTTCAATAGAACGATAACAAGTTCACAGCCCAAATAAACTTAGGTCCTAACTTCGGTCGGAAGACGGTCCTTTATTTTCTTGGCTGCTGTTATAATTTGAAAACTAATATTAGGAAAGTTGTTTTAGGGCAACCTTTATCAATCCTTCTACATTCGTAATATCATCTCTTTCTTGTAGGATTTTGTTAAGGGCTTTTTGCACTTTTATTTTCTGGAAGCCTAAAGCAATTAAAGCAGATAACGCCTCATCCCTTAAAGTATTGTTTACGGGTAGCAAGCTTAATGAACCTTCTCCACCTTCTTTGATCATTTTGTCTTTCAAATCCAGAATAACGCGTTTTGCCGTCTTTGGACCTACTCCTTTTACTTTCTTAAATGCTTGTACATTTTCACTGATAATCGCCGATCGAATTTCCTCTGCTGACATCGTAGATAAAGTTACCTGAGCAGTCGCCGGTCCAATACCAGATACAGAAATCAGCTGCTTGAAAATCTTCCTTTCTGCCTCTTCTGCAAACCCATACAAAGTCTGACTGTCTTCCTTTACGTGCAAATAGGTGAGGATTTTCACCTTTTCTAATTTCTCAATCTGTGCATAGGTATTCAAACTGATGTGTACCTGATAGCCAACACCACCACTCGTTTCTACTACTATATTCGTAGGGCTTTTGTATGCAATCAATCCTTTTAGAAATACAATCATAATACGATGTTTGAGAATTTGCGGTGGCGAAGGTACAAATTTTTATATTTGCTCTCCTTAATCTTTTATCGGTTGTCGGTTTTCGGTTTTTCGATACCCGGTCGCCATAATACTAAAGCAACTACACAAATAAATTTTACTTCAAAATTAAACAATGAACGTACTACTAATCGGCGGCGGTGGAAGAGAACACGCCTTGTCTTGGAAACTAAATCAAAGTCCACTTTGTGATCAATTATTTGTTGCTCCTGGAAATGCAGGGACTGCCGAATGTGGCAAAAATGTTTCACTCGATTTGAGTGATTTTAATGTAGTTAAAGATTTCATCCTTTCGGAAAATGTGGAGATGCTAGTCGTAGGTCCTGAAGAGCCATTGGTTAGAGGCATTTACGATTTTTGCAAAAGCCAATCTGAACTAGAAAAGCTCATCATCGTTGGCCCTTCAAAAGAAGGCGCAAAGTTAGAAGGTTCCAAAGCTTACGCAAAAAAATTCATGGCTGATTATGATATTCCAACAGCCTCATACAAAGAATTCAACTCCGCTAATTTACAAGACGGATTCGCCTTCATAAATGCGCAAACGCCCCCCATTGTTTTAAAAGCAGATGGATTGGCCGCTGGCAAAGGGGTTTTAATTTTAGAAAACAAAGACGAAGCTAAAGCAGAACTAAAAGAAATGCTTGACGGCAAATTTGGAGCGGCTTCTTCAAGCGTAGTTATAGAATCGTTTTTGGATGGAATTGAATTCTCTGTTTTTGTCCTTACGGATGGAGAACAATATCAGGTACTGCCTGTAGCTAAAGATTACAAACGAATTGGTGAAGGAGATCAAGGGCCAAACACCGGTGGCATGGGAGCGGTCTCCCCTCCTCCTTTCGTAGATGCTGCGCTGATGGAAAAAGTAACTAAGCGAATTATCGAACCAACCATCAAAGGTCTTCAAGACAGAAAAATTACCTACAAAGGTTTCATCTTCATTGGTCTAATCCGAGTTGGTGGAGAACCTTATGTCATCGAATACAATTGCCGAATGGGCGATCCAGAAACAGAAGTTGTCATTCCCCGTATCCAAAATGACTTGATGGAATTATTCCTAGCTATGGAAAATGGTGAACTCAAAAACACCACTATAAAATCTGATCCAAGAGCAGCTACTACCGTCATGCTTGTTTCAGGTGGCTACCCTGGTTCTTACGAAAAAGGAAAGGCAATCACAGGAGTTGAAGCAGCTATGGACAGTATCATTTTTCATGCAGGTACTAAAATGGACAACGAAACTTTGCTGACCAACGGAGGCCGGGTTATAGCAGTAACTTCTTTCGGAGATGATTTTAAATCTGCCTTGAAAGTTTCACAAGGGAATGCGGAGCGGATTGATTTTGAGGGGAAGTATTATCGAAAGGATATTGGTTTTGATCTTTAGTTTTACTGCAACGCATTTTTCTTTACCACAATGGGTACGAAGGACACAAAGTTTTTTTTATAAAAAAGTACCTTCTACCATGTGACAGGATCAAAGTCAGCCTATTAACCTTTCTATACATTCTATTTGAAAACTTTGTGCAACATTGTGTCCATTGTGGTAAGTAAAAAAGCATGTCCACCATATAATAAATAATGTATCCAGTCTACTTCCTTCAGCAGATCACCAAAGCCCAGTGGCTTCAGCGCACCAATTCAGAAGCGCAGGTCGCCCACTTGTCGCTTGACAGCCGTCAGGTGATCTTCGCCAAAAGTGCATTATTCTTTGCGATACCAGGAGCGCATCACGACGGACATAATTACATAACACAGGCTTACCAACAAGGCGTTCGCAACTTCATTGTTTCCAAAAAAATACAGCTTGATCTTCCTTCCGCCAATGTGCTTTTGGTAGAAGATAGTTTATTGGCTTTGCAGCAAATCGCTACTTTCCACAGACAGCAGTTTGCATTGAAGTCTATCGGAATTACAGGGAGCAATGGAAAGACGATTGTGAAAGAACTGTTATTCCAGTTTTTGAGAAATCGGTTTAAGATTGTTAGAAGTCCGAAAAGTTATAATTCTCAGATAGGTGTTCCTTTGTCCGTTTGGCAAATTGAGGAAGAGCATGAACTGGGGATTTTTGAAGCAGGTATTTCACAACCAGAGGAAATGGAAAAGCTGGCTCCAATAATAGATTGTCAGATTGGTTTGTTTACGAATATTGGCCCTGCGCATGCAGAAGGTTTTGAATCAGAGGAACAAAAGATTGAGGAGAAACTGAAGCTGTTCAAACAATCGGAGTGCATTATTTACTGTAAAGACTTTTCTAAGATCGACAAGGCCATTTCTAAGTTAGATAATAAAAAAATCTTTACCTGGTCAAAAGAGAAAGATGCGGATTTCCAGATTTTAAATGTCCTTCCTGAAAAGACGCGCACACACATAAAAGCAATTTTTCAAAAGAAAGAAATCAACATCACCATTCCGTTTTCAGATGAAGCTTACATAGAAAATGTAATTCACTGCTGGGCCACACTTTTGTATCTCGGCATCGAGAACAACTACATTCAAGAACAGGCAGTCCACCTAGAACCTGTGGCCATGCGGCTAGAGTTAAAAAACGGAATCAACGGCTGCACCATCATCAACGATAGTTATAATGCAGATTTAGGTTCGCTACAAATTGCACTACAGTTTTTGAAACAACAGCGGCAACAAAAACGCACGCTGATTCTTTCAGACATTTTGCAAAGTGGTCGTTCTGAGGATACACTATATAAAGAGGTCGCTCAACTGATAAAAGAACAGCAACTCAGCCGCTTCATCGGTATTGGAAAAAACAGTGCGCTTATCAAACCCTTTCTGCCAAAAGGTCTGAATTCTTCCTTTCATAACAATATTTCTACATTTTTAGAAAAACTGAACGTAGATGATTTCCAACAGGAAGCTATCCTTCTAAAGGGAGCTAGAAAATTTGAGTTTGAAAGGATCGCCAATCGGCTTTCGCAAAAGGTACATCGCACTACTTTAGAAATAAACCTGAATGCGCTGAGTCACAACTTACAGGTCTACAGTCGTCGCCTCGAAGCGGGAACCAAACTCATGGTCATGGTAAAAGCCTCTGCTTACGGAAGCGGCAGTGCGGAGGTCGCAAGACTGCTGAGTTTCAACCAGGTAGATTATTTAGCAGTAGCTTATACCGACGAAGGAATTGATTTGCGGAAAGCTGGCATCCAACTACCCATCATGGTTTTGAATCCAGAAAAAGGGAGCATCGAAGAAATGCTGAACTATGATCTAGAACCAGAGATTTATAGTTTTGATTTACTAAATAGCCTATTGCCTTTCACTGAAAACACAGTTGTAGAAATACACCTGAAATTAAATACGGGCATGAATCGCTTAGGCTTTAGCGAAAGTGACATTCAAAACCTAACAATAGTCTTACAACAATATTCGAATCTGACAATAAAATCCATTTTTTCTCATTTAGCCGCCAGCGAAGACAGTGACCATGATTCATTTACGCAGTCTCAAATTCAGCGATTCAACAATATGTACACGCAATTGAGCAAATCCTTGGACTACAACCCCATGCGGCATTTACTGAACTCCGGTGGCATCGTCCGCTTTCCAGAACAGCATATGGAAATGGTTCGCCTTGGACTTGGATTATATGGCGTGGATTCCTCATCAGAAATTCAGCAAGAGTTAGAAACGGCTCTAACTTTAAAAGCTAGTATTTCCCAAATCAACGAAGTAGCCGCTGGCGAAACCATTGGTTATAGTCGAAAAGGTGTTGTGGCTAAAAACATGCGCTCCGCTACCATCAGTATTGGCTATGCAGATGGCCTGCTTCGGTCTGCTGGCAATGGAAAACACTCCGTTAGCATTCACGGAAAATTGGCTCCTATCATCGGAAATATCTGCATGGACATGTGTATGGTCGATGTCAGTAATATACCCGAAGCTAAAGAAGGAGATGAAGTCATTGTGTTTGGAGTATCTCCAACGGTTACGGATTTAGCGCAAAGTATGGGTACCATCGCTTATGAAGTTTTCACTGGAATCTCTGAACGAGTGAAACGCGTATACATTCAGGAGTAAATAATTCGTTTTATTATCGTTTCTTATTTTTGCAAAAAACAGTACGAACACTATGATCCTAAGAAGCATTTCTATCCTTTGCGTTACGTTTGTAATAGCATTGTTAGCATTTACGACTACAGACTTTAAAGATTACCCACAGGACTATTTTCAGTCGCCGGTTGGCTATGCTATTTATCTCTCCGGAACCTTTGGCGAACTTCGCCCCAATCATCTTCACGCAGGTATTGACATCAAATCACATAATGGTAAAATCGGTCAGGCGATTTATTCCGTAGCTGATGGTTATGTGGCGCGAGTTAAGATGCAATCTGGGAGCTATGGGAAAGTAGTTTACATCGCGCATCCGAATGGTTACACTTCTGTTTATGCACACTTGGATAAATTCACAGATGAGCTGGAAGCTTACGTCAAGGAGATGCAGTACCAGAAGAAAAAATTCGAAGTTGATCTATTTCCAGCAGCTAATAAATTTAGTTTTAAGCAAGGAGATAAAATAGGAACCATGGGTTTGTCGGGTCGTTCCTACGGACCACACCTACATTTTGAAATCAGAGATACTCGTTCGGAGAAACCAATCAACCCTTTGCTATTTGGTTTAAAAACAAAAGACACTCGTCCGCCAAAAATCCATGAACTGAAAACTTATTTTCTAAATGACAAAAGAGAAACTTTAGAGACGGAAACTAGAAAAGCTATTCCCAAAGGAAGAGATTATAGACTAAAGGGAGACACCCTTTTCCTAGGTGCTTGGCGAGTAGGCTTCGGACTAAAAACCTACGATCACATGAATGGCGTCAATAACTGGAATGGTGTGTACGCTGTAAAAATGTATCAGGATGAAAAACTGGTTTATGATTTTGAAATGGAGACTTTTGATTTTGCAGAATCGAGATACATTAATGCGCACTTAGATTATGAAGAGCAGGTGAGCGAGAAAAGTTATTTCAATCGTTGCTACACCCTTCCGGGAAATAAATTATCCATCTATCAAAAGAAAGTCAACGACGGGGTCATCAAACTCAGCAAACAAAAGGCTAGTAAAATCACTATCGTAGCGGAAGACTTAGCTGGCAATGTTTCCACGCTAAACTTTTGGGTAAAACGAACCGAGGTAAAAGAACCAGAGTCTGTTTCTTTCAACTATCTCCTCCCCTACGCAGAGGAAAACCAAATCAATACTTCTTCACTGGATTTGTATTTTCCAAAAAAGACGCTGTACGAAAATCTATATTTAAAGTATAATACTTCTACTGATCAATCTAGTAACATGTACTCAGCAGTGCATCATGTCCATGATTATAAAACACCTGTACATCGCTATTACAACATTGGAATTCTACCAACGACACTTCCCGACTCGCTGCGTTCCAAAGCCTTCGTCGCTTACTGTGATAAAAACAATAGAATTACAAACTGCGGTGGAAAATGGAAAGATGGAAAACTAACAACTAAGGTCCGCGACCTCGGAGACTTCTCCATCATGACCGATACGAAGCCTCCTAAAATCAAAGCGATTCACTTCAGCAAAAATATGCGCGGCTACAATAAAATGTCTTTCAAAATCACAGACAACTTCAACACCGCAAGAAATGTAACCTACTTAGATTACAAAGCCAGTATTGATGGCCGCTGGATTCTAATGGAGTACGATGCTAAGAAAGATTTGCTAACTCATCGTTTTGATGAACAGACGGGAAAGGGAAAGCATACTTTAAAGTTGGAGGTAAAAGATGCTGTGGGGAATGTGGAGGTTTTTGAGCGGGAGTTTTCCTTCTAACTTTTAACCGTTGACTATTAACTTTTAACTTCGCTCAGTACGCGTTTTCAAATGCGTTCGAAGGAGGTTAAAAGTTAATAGTTCTTGTTAAAGGTTCTTCTAAATATGCAACGGCCGATTCGCAGTAGCCGCCAACGCTGCTTCCTTGAACGCCTCCGTATAAGTCGGATGTGCATGTGACAAACGCGAAGCATCTTCTGCCGAAGCTCGGAACTCCATAAGGGCAACCGCCTCAGCAATCATATCTGCAGCTCTTGGACCAACCATGTGGACACCCAATATTTCATCTGTTTCTTTATGAGCTAAGACTTTGACCATTCCATCCATGTCGGTACTAGCACGCGCTCGTCCCAATGCTTTGAATGGGAACTTACCTGACTTGTAAGGAACACCTGATTCTTTCAGCTGCTCTTCCGTTTTGCCAACAGCAGCAACTTCCGGCCAGGTGTAAACAACACCAGGGATCAAATTATAATCAACGTGTGGCTTCTGACCAGCAATTGTTTCTGCTACGAATATTCCTTCCTCCTCTGCTTTGTGTGCTAGCATTTGACCTTTGATGACATCTCCAATTGCGTAAACACCAGGTACATTCGTTTCCAGATGTTCGTTTGTAACAATACGCTTACGGTCATCCAGTGCTACGCCGATGTTTTCCAAACCGAGGTTATCTGTGTATGGTCTTCTACCGATAGCCACCAAACAGTAATCCGCTTTGATGGATTGGATTTCTTCAGAATCTCTCTTTTTGAAATTAACAGTCGCACTTCTGGAAGTAGCTGTTACATCAGTTACGGCATGTTTGAGGTGGAATTTCACACCGATCTTTTTGAGGGACCGCTGTAGTTCCTTACTACAATCTTTGTCCATCCCAGCGATGATGCGATCCATGTATTCAATGACTTCGACTTCAGTTCCTAGTCTTGCGAAAACAGAACCCAGTTCCAATCCGATAACTCCACCACCAATCACGACCATTCGTTTTGGCACTTTGGTAATGTTTAACGCTTCTGTAGAGGTTATGACTCGCTTCTTGTCGTAATTGAACGCTTCTGGTGTAATTGGTTTGGAGCCAGTAGCTATTATTGTTTTATCCGTTTCTATCTCTTTAGTCGTTCCGTCGCTCATGGCGATGCTGATGGTTTTTGCATCTTTGAAAGAACCATGTCCGTGGAAAACTTCGATTTTGTTTTTTTTCATTAAGAATGAAACGCCATCGCAGGTTTTAGAAACTACGTCGTTCTTACGAGCGACCATCTGCTTCATGTCTACTTTGAGACCAGTAAGGTTGATACCGTGGTCTGAAAATTTCTCATGTGCATTATGATAATGCTCAGAAGAATCAAGTAGCGCTTTAGATGGAATGCAACCTACATTGAGGCAGGTTCCTCCGAGAGTGCTGTATCGTTCTATGATAGCAGTTTTCAAACCCAGTTGTGCTGCTCTGATAGCTGCTACATATCCGCCGGGGCCAGAACCAATTATAGTTAGATCGTATTTCATGAGTTAATATTATTTTTTTGTGGGTTGTTTTGTAATTGTATTGCCTGCCTGGCATTAGCCAACAGACAGGTTAGATTAATCTTTCTTTTTGTCGCCACCTTTGTTTCCTCCTTTGTCTCCGCCGTTATTGTTGCCGCCTTTGTTATTTGGCTTGTTGCCTCTTGGTGGTCTAGGCTTTCTATTTTTATTTCTGTTATTGTTGTTGCCGCCTTTTTTCGGTTTGTTATTACCTTCTTGTTTTGGGGCATTTGGATTATTATTTTTCTTAGGAGCGTTTCCAGATTTATTTGCAGGTTTGTTCCCTGGCTTGTTAGGCTGATTTTTCTTTTCGCCTGGTTTGTTGGATTTTGATTGTGGTCCTCTTTTGTTGCCGCCTCCCTTTTGGTTGCTGTTGTTATTTCGGTTGTTGCGGTTTTTGTTCTTACGCTTTTTACGTCTGCGTTTTTCAGGAGGCAATTCGATTACGCCAGTAAGGTCTCCACCTGAGTAACTTTCCGCATCTTTTTCCTCTTGGTTTAGTCCATCATCGACTATGAGGTCAGCATAGGACATTAGCTCCTGTGGTCTCTTACCTTCTTTATTTAAAGCTTGAATTTCTTTTACCTTTTCTATTTTTAAAGGATAGAATTTTCCACGCCCTTCTTTAGTGTTATAAATGTAGTACATCAGTCCTTTGAAGACATCTGTTTTTATCAATGAAGCCACACCAGCTTCTGTATGCAATTTGTCTGCTCCTTTCGGAAAATGTTGCAGCGCATCCATGTAAGTATCCAACTCATAATTGAGGCAGCACTTCAAGCGACCACATTGGCCGGACAACTTAGTTTGATTGATCGCCAAGTTCTGATAACGTGCAGCCGTAGTTGAAACCGATTTAAAATCAGACAACCAAGTGGAGCAACACAGCTCTCTACCACAGCTCCCCAATCCACCAATCCTAGCCGACTCCTGACGC
>JBGCDT010000543.1:0-5119 GCA_045105695.1 Saprospiraceae bacterium
ACAAACGAACCACTCGCTCATCTCTACCACTAGAATAAAAAACAGAAACAGGTATGGCAGCCACTCCAAACTCTGTCGTCATTCTTTTTGCGAAAGCGATATCGCCTTCTTCACTGATTTTTGAGTAATCATACAACTGAAAATAAGTACCTTCAGAACCCAGTCCTCTCAACTTCGATCCTGCCATTGCTTTCTGAAAGAAATCTCTTTTTTGCTGATAGAAATCTGGCAGCTCTTGAAAGAAAGATTCATTGGTCAAAAAATCAGCAATACCATATTGCACAAAGGAATTCACAGAGAAGACATTGAACTGATGGACCTTCCGAAACTCCTTCATCAAATGTTCAGGAGCTACACAATAGCCTACTTTCCAACCGGTACTGTGCAGTGTTTTTCCAAAAGAATAAACGGCTAAGCTCCGATGAAATAATTCTGGGAATCGCAATACACTCTGATGTTTTTGACCATCATAAATCAAATGCTCGTAAACTTCATCGCTTAGGACGAGTATGTTTGTATCTGAAGTTAATTTTTGTAGTTCGAGGAGATCCTCTTCTGACAAGACTTTACCAATCGGATTATGAGGTGTGTTGATGATAATCATTTTAGTCCTTTCAGAAACACACTTTTGAAACTCCTTCCAGTTGATTTTATAATCAGGAGACTTCAACTCATAAATCACAGGTACACCGCCCATTACTTCTATGGAAGGACGATAACTATCATAAGCTGGTTCGATTAGAATCACTTCGTCACCAGATCTGACAAAAGCAGAGATGGCTGTAAACAAAGCCTGAGTAGCTCCGGCCGTGATTGTAATTTCTGTATCTGGATTTATTGACTGGCCATAACTGTTCTCCAATTTTTGCGTAAGCCGATCTCTTAACAAAGGAACGCCCGCCATTGGAACATACTGGTTTTTACCATTTTGTAGATAGAAATTCACTCGTTCCTGTAGTTCTTTTGGGCAATCGAAATTGGGGAAACCCTGAGAGAGATTGATGGCTCCGTGCTCGTTGGCGAGTGCAGACATAACGGAAAAAATAGTAGTACCGACGTTGGGGAGTTTGGATTGAATTTGCATTAATATTTTTTAGAAAACCAAGTATAAATGGTAGCTTTTGACTTTTACAAAGTTAATAGAATTGGTGGCATAAACCATTTAGGTAATTGGATGTTGAAAAGACATTGACTTAACTATTGGAAAGTTCGAGTATCAAGAAACAAATTCAAACTCAAATTAACATGGTATGCGATTCAGAGTTTTGAAACTTGTCGCTTGAACTTTAAAAAACTATTTTTGCGCATGATTTCAAATACAGTAATAAAAGAAACCCGTATGAATCAGGAATTTGATCTTAATACTATTGAGGAGGCCGTTGCCGATATCAAAGCAGGTAAAGTTGTAATCGTAATCGATGATGAAGATCGAGAGAATGAGGGTGACTTCATCGCTGCTGCAGAATGTGCTACTCCAGAAATGATTAATTTCATGGTGACACATGGCCGTGGTTTGGTTTGTACGCCGATTACTGAAGAGCGTGCTAAAGAGTTGAAACTGAACCGAATGGTACAGGATAATACTGATTTGCATCAGACCGCATTTACCATATCTATAGATTATCGGTTGGACAATTGCACTACTGGAATCTCCGCTTATGATAGAGCAACTGGAATCAAAGCTTTGACAAAAGGAGAAACTAAACCGGAAGATTACGGACGACCAGGTCACATCTTTCCATTGATTGCTAGAGAAGGTGGAGTGTTGAAAAGAACGGGACATACTGAGGCGGCAATTGATTTGGCGGTTATGGCTGGCTACTCACCAGCAGGAGTTTTGATTGAAATATTGAACGAAGATGGAACGATGGCTCGCCTGCCTCAATTGGTAGAAATCGCAAAACGATTTGATTTGAAAATCATTACGATAAAAGACTTGGTGGCTTATCGAATGCGTCAGGAGAGGTTGGTGGAAAGAAAATCTGAAATTACTCTGGAAACGGCTTATGGCAAATTCGAAGTCATTGCTTTTCAGGAAACAAAAACAGAAATGCTTCACCTCGCTATCAAAAAAGGAGAGTGGTCAGCAGATGAACCAGTACTTACGAGAGTCCATGCAGGTTCAAACACAGGAGAACTATTCGCTCTGCTCATCAAAGGAATGGAAAAGGAACTGCACAAAACGCTGGAAGTGATTTCTGAAAACGGAAAAGGATTGTTATTGTTACTTCGTTACAACGACGGAGATGATGCTATTCTGAAAGTCATGGAAGCGCTTAGCGAACAACAGAAGAAAGGAGAACCACTAAATCCATTTTTGAATCGATACTTAGAAAACGAACAAAAAGACATTGGAATCGGAGCTCAGATTTTGAATGAACTTGGTGTAAGAAAACTTCGCATATTGACTAATACACCACGAAAACGAGTAGGGTTGATTGGCTATGGTTTAGAGATTGTGGAGAACGTTCCGATTTAATAACAATACAGTTACAAAAAATACAGAAGAAGTGTTTTATCTACTTCTTCTTTCCAACTGCGTATTTCGCCGAGCAGCCTTTCGCTCCGCAATACGCAGTTTTTTTTCTTCTGACTCTTCCAAATCTTTACCAACTTGGTTAATCAAAATTCCAAAATCATCTGGTGTAACCCACCTGCCTTTTCGCATTGGGAATAAAGCTCGATAAGGAAATCTGATATTGACTTTGAACTCTAAGTGGTAGAATTGATTCAACGGTTTTTCATCGCTGGTCAGTAAAGGAACACTTAGTGCAGGCAATGGATTCTCGTTTTTCCAATCAGGAACAGTTAGCGGATTCACTTCAGGATAGATGTCCAGTTGACGATACAAAAGGATGTTTTTCGAAGGAAGTGATTTATCTCTGGTCCACCAAAGGTTGTGAACGGATTCCATTGCATCGTGGGTTTCTTGTATGGATTCTACCGCCTCCAACGATTCCAAAGTTTCGTAGATGAGTTTCGTCATTGCTTCTTCGTAAGGCAATTCACTTTGCAAAGCTTTGATACCTATGTGGACACCCAATAAATTTGAATAAGCATCTTCCACAGAAAAACTAGAAAAGCGTTCTGGTAATAACGGAATGTAAGATGCTCCAAACCAGGTTGCTATTTCGTGCCAAACGGATAAGTCGTAAGCAATTTTTCCAGCAAGCTTCATGACGTCTTCGGCCTTCATTTTTCTAGGAGGGAGTACAGTTAGAATTTTTGCACCACCTTCGTAACCGAGTCTTTGTATAGCCAATCCGCTTTCTTTATTTTTCATGATGTGTGAAAAAAGGTAAGCGGTCCAATCTGCTTGATCGCGAAGATGTCCCATATCTATGAAGCCTCCCTTCTTGGTGTAGATGATTCCGTTTCCTTCTAGGTCGGAGCCTAAATATTCATGCGGACCTAAATCAGCGACACTAGAAATATCTGAAACTTTCAAACCAGGAAGCCCCATAACACCTACTTCGGAACCGAAAGAGCAACAGGTTCTGATGATTCTTGGAGGAGGACTGTTTAGCTGCTTTTTAGAAAGGAGCGGTTGTTTTGCTTCACTTTGGAGCGCAAACAAAAGAAGAAAAGCAAAGATGGAATAGTACTTCATTAGTGGTTTATTTAGGGCGTCAAACGCATTCAAGTTGAAATGACAATGACTGCTGTAAATGGTTGTCTGTTTTTGAAAGACGAATAATACTCCCTTTCGTTTGTGCTAAACAATTGACAAAGATAGCTGTTTTCAAGTTGTTGGATCTAACGGGCTTTAAGACAGCAATATTTTCAACACTAATTTCAAAATTAAAAACTCATTCAAAAACATGAAACATCTTAAAGTAGGAGATAAAGCTCCTGATTTCAGCGGGTTAAATGAATCGGGAGAACAGGTTTCTCTAAGTGATTACAAAGGAAAAAAGCTCGTTCTCTTTTTCTACCCAAAAGACAATACACCGACCTGTACGGTAGAGGCATGCAACCTCAGGGATAATTATGAAAAACTGCAAAAAGAAGGATACGAGCTTTTAGGCGTAAGCCCGGATAGCGCTAAAAAGCATGAAAATTTCATAAAGAAATTTGATTTTCCTTTCTCTCTCTTGGCAGATACTGAGCATAACGCACTAAAAGCCTACGGGGTTTGGGGCCCTAAGAAATTTATGGGAAGAGAGTTCGATGGCGTACATCGTACGACTTTCGTAATTGATGAAAAAGGAAAGGTGGAGAAAATCATCGAAAAGGTGAAAGCGAAGAACCACACGGAGCAGATTCTGGAAAGTGTAGAGGCGTAGTTGGAAAAAAAGAAAGCGTTTACTGAGGTCAATGTTCCGCCTTCAGTAAACGCTTTTCTATTTTATTCTTTAATAAATCGCATTGATTCTGAAGAGGTATCATCTGTGAATTGAATCAAGTATAAGCCATTTGTTAGGTTTTCTATATTAATGAATGAACTTGAGCCATTCTCTTCTAAAGCCAAGATCCCTTCTAACACTAAATGTCCTACAGCGTCAAAGATCTGATAAGACCGTTGTTTCTTTTCTGAATTTATTGATCGTATAAATAACCGAGTAGAAGCAGGATTTGGAAATATATTCAAACTGTTCTCTTCCTGATTTTCGATTGCAATAATATTGCTTGCAAAATAAGTAGTGCCATCAAAATCAGTTTGTGAAAGCCTATAATAGTTGATGCCTTCAAAAGGTTTTTGATCTACGTAATTGTATTGTTGGAACTCCGAAGAACTACCTTGCCCTTTTACTTTAGTGAGCCGGTCAAACTGTATTCCATTACTAGATTTTTCTAAAGTGAAGTAATCATTGTTTATTTCACTAGCTGTTTTCCAAGAGAGAAATACTTCTTTGTTTTTCAAATTCCCTCTAAAAGAGATTAGCTCCACAGGCAAGGGACCACATCCTGGACAATCGCTCGACCCACTTCCACCTCCTGAGTAATCAAGGAGATCGAATAGCTCAGCAGTATGATAGTTGTTTGTTCCGTCACCAGTGTACTGCCAGTTCGTCCCCTCACTATTAAATAATTGAATTTCGTCCAAGGCTATGCTCATGTGGCCTGTTGCGGGATCTGGGTTTACGTTTTCTTTAGTTTTGTAAAAAACAAGTTCTTC
>JBGCDT010000544.1:0-8283 GCA_045105695.1 Saprospiraceae bacterium
GCACCAGCATGGACCACCGACTGGATGTCCGAAGAAGGAAAAAGAAAACTGAAAGCCTACGGCATCGCTCCACCAATCGGCTCCGTCAGCAAGGCAGCACTACTCGGCGAAGAAGCCAATATTGAATGTCCTCAGTGTAACTCCACGAACACAAAGATGATCAGCCAATTCGGTTCTACGGCCTGTAAGTCCCTCTTCAAATGCCTCGATTGCCTAGAGCCTTTCGACTACTTCAAATGCCACTAATATTTCCTACATTTGTAGCACTTTATAATTAATGTTCACAAGCACATTGTGAGTTTATTTAAATAAAAAATCCAAAAATGGACACGCTACAATTCAATATAGAAAACGGGGTTGCATACCTCACCTTCAATCGCCCTGACTCTTACAATAGCTGTAATAAAGACATGGCTTTCGCCATTCAAAACAGACTAAAGGAATGTGAAAGCAATCCTGAGGTGCGCTGTATTTACATCACTGGAATGGGAAAAGCATTCTGCGCAGGACAAGACCTTCAAGAGATTACCGACCCTGAAGAAGGAATAGAAATATCCAGCATCGTAGCTGACCACTACAACCCAATCGTTCTTAAAATCAGACAAATAGAAAAGCCAGTCGTAGCCGCTGTCAATGGCGTAGCAGCAGGAGCAGGAGCCAATCTTGCTTTGTGTTGTGATGTAGTCGTTGCTGCAAAATCTGCTTCCTTTATTCAGGCCTTTAGTAAGATTGGTTTGATACCAGATACGGGTGGAACATTTTATCTGCCGCGTTTGATCGGCTTTCAAAAGGCCAGTGCTTTGATCATGTTGGGAGATAAAGTTTCCGCAGAAGAAGCAGAGCGCATGGGAATGATTTATAAAGTTTTTCCAGACGAAGATTTTGTAGCAGAGAGTAAGAAGATTGCAGAGCGTTTAGCGGGCATGCCGACCAAAGGATTAGGTTTGACCAAGCGAGCGCTGAATTATTCTGCCGATAATGATTTGGAAACACAACTCGGAATCGAAGAGCAATTACAAACGGCCGCTTCTAATACAGAAGACTACCAAGAAGGTGTCGGCGCATTTTTAGAAAAAAGAAAACCAAATTTTAAAGGAGCGTAAATTATGAAGAAAATTGGAATCATAGGCGCAGGTGCAATGGGGAGCGGAATAGCCCAGGTGGCTGCTACCGCAGGACATGAGGTTTTACTGTTTGATACAAATACAGAAGCACTAAAAACCAGTGGCGAAAAGCTACAGAAGATTTTAAATCGATTAGTCGAAAAAGGCAGAATTGATGACGCTACAGCGAAAGGAATCTTCGGACGAATTTATAGAATCGAAAACTTCTCTTCTTTTTCTACGTGCGATTTAGTCATAGAAGCTATTGTCGAAAGACTGGACATCAAGAAGAAAGTTTTTGGAGATTTGGAAGCGCTCGTTTCTGATGACTGCATCTTGGCAACTAATACATCTTCGCTTTCTGTTGCTTCAATTGCAGCAGCTTGTAGTAAACCAGAACGAGTAATCGGCATCCACTTTTTTAATCCAGCACCATTGATGAAACTGGTAGAAATAATTCCTGCCATCCAAACTTCTAACAAGCTGTTGACGGAAGCGAAAAACACAATCGACAGTTGGGGCAAACTCACTGTTATCGCTAAAGATACCCCTGGTTTTATTGTCAACAGAGTAGCTCGACCTTTCTACGGCGAAGCACTTCGAGTTTATGAAGAAGGCATTGCTGATGTAGCAACCATTGATTGGGCAATGACAGAAATCGGAGGTTTCCGTATGGGCCCTTTTACACTCATGGACTACATTGGAAACGATGTAAACTATGCCGTTACCGAAACGGTGTTCCAATCATTTTACTACGATCCAAGATACAAACCAGCCTTTACGCAAAAGCGATTGTCAGAGGCCGGTTATCTCGGTCGGAAGTCAGGCAAAGGTTATTACGACTATGCCGAAGGAGCTGAAAAACCAGCACCAAACAAAGACAAAGAATTAGGTCGAAAAATAGTAGATCGAGTAATCGCAATGCTCATCAACGAAGCTGCCGATGCGCTCTATTTGAATATCGCATCTCGCGACGATATTGATTTGGCAATGACCAAAGGCGTAAATTACCCAAAGGGATTACTCGCTTGGGCAGACGAAATCGGAATCAAAGAATGTGTCAAAAGAATGGATGATTTGTATCACGAGTACTTAGAAGATCGCTACCGTTGTAGTCCATTGCTGAGAAGGATGGCTAGTGATGGAAAGGTCTTTTTTTAATGAATAATTTAATGAACGAATAGTTGAATGAATGAAGGATTGAATGGCCTTCGACCGTAATAATCGCGGAGCTTACGAACTGAGCGCCATTCAATCCTTCAACCCTCAATCCTTCAACCCTCAATCTTTCATCCATTCAACACCCCCTTGCATGACTCCTAAAGAAAAAGCCTACCAAATTGCGCAGAAGCAAATGTATGATAAAGATGCTTTTAGCAAATGGCTTGGCATTAAAATTATAGATTTAGATCGCGGAAGTGCATTGTTAGAAATGATAATTCGCCCAGAGATGACTAATGGTTTTGACATCGCTCATGGAGGAATCACTTATGCGCTAGCAGATAGTGCTTTTGCTTTTGCCTCGAATTCCACTGGTCGTAAATCGGTATCCATAGAAACCAGTATTTCGCATACTCAAGCTTTGAAAGTGGGAGACGTAATACAAGCTGTTGCTAAACAAGAAAGCGAAACCAATAAGCTAGGAATCTATTCTGTGAAAGTGACTAAGTTTGATGGAACGACGGTAGCGCTTTTCAAAGGAACCGTTTATCGGACGAGTAGGGAATGGGAGGTTTGATAATGAATGAATGATTGAATTTTAAATGATTGAATAGCCTTCGACCGCAATGACTCGCGGAGCTTACGAACTGAGTGCCATTCAATCCTTAAAAATACAGAACTGAGCGAAGTTAATAGTCAAAAGTTAATAGTTGTACAAAATGCCAACCGTAAATTTCACCTCTGCACTAAAACGATTCTACCCTGAACTAAAGCCAATGAGCTTATCGGCGACGGATGTAAGGTCATTGTTAGAAGAGATAGAAAAGCAACACTCAGGTATTACAAAATACTTGTTAGATGACCGAGGTGTTTTGCGGCAGCATGTCAATATTTTTGTAAATGAAAAGATGATTGTTGATCGGGAAGGACTCTCCGATGAATTAGAAACGAATAGCGAAGTTTATATTATGCAAGCTTTGTCTGGAGGTTGATGTCTTGTTATTTGTAGGCACTAATTTCAAAATATAATTACACTTATGGGTAAAGTGAAACTATACATAGCTACTTCACTTGATGGCAAAATTGCTCGTTCTGATGGAGATGTCTCCTGGCTGGATGAAGTACCTAATCCTAACAAAGAAGATTATGACTACTTCGCTTTTTATGATTCCATAGGAGTGACATTGATGGGGAATAATACCTATCAGGAAATACTTGGTTTCGATGTTGAGTTCCCTTATAAGGGAAAAACGAACTATGTTTTCTCTAGAAATAGAGCACTGAAAAACGATGAAAACGTAAGTTATGTCAATGGAGATATTACTTCCTTTGTGGAGTCATTGAAAGAGAAGGAGGAAGACATTTGGTTGGTCGGAGGAGGAGAGATCGTAGCGTTATTTCTAAATAACAACTTAGTAGATGAAGCATTGATATTCATAATGCCAGTACTCCTCGGAGAGGGAATTCCACTGATTGGAAAACTACAAAAAGACCTTCCTCTAAAATTAATAAAAACGAAAACCTGGAAATCTGGAGTCATAGAATTACATTACAAACTTTAAATACTCAGTAAAAAATAGCAATGAAAGAATCATATATCATAGATGCCATTCGCACGCCTATTGGAAAATTCACTGGTACCTTATCTACCGTCCGAACGGACGACTTAGGTGCCATCGTAATTAGTGAACTTATGAAACGCAACAGCTCCGTCGAGCCATCAGAAATTGACGACGTTATCATGGGTTGTGCAAACCAAGCTGGAGAAGACAATCGAAATGTAGCTCGTATGTGTCTGCTACTGGCAGGTCTTCCCTGGACCGTACCTGGCGAAACCGTCAACCGCTTATGCTCTTCCGGAATGTCCTCTGTCATCCACGCACACCGAGCGATCCAAACTGGCGATGGAGATCTTTTTATCTCCGGAGGATTGGAACATATGACTCGCGGTCCTTGGGTGATTTCTAAGGTATCCAAACCTTTCGGGCGCGATGCGCAAATGCATGACTCTTCCTTTGGCTGGAGATTTATCAATCCAAAGATGAAAGCCATGTACGGCGTTGAAGGAATGGGAAACACTGCGGAGAACTTAGTAGAACTTTATAAAATCAGTCGGGAAGATCAGGACAAGTTCGCAGCTTGGTCTCAACAAAAAGCCGCTGCGGCGCAATCTTCTGGAAGACTAGCTGAGGAGATTGTCCCCGTAAGTATTCCACAACGAAAAAAAGATCCCATCCTTTTTGACAAAGATGAATTTATTCGCCCAGGAACTACAGCAGAAATTTTATCGAAGCTACGTCCAGCCTTCAAAAAGGCAGAAGACGGAGGAACGGTTACTGCCGGAAATGCTTCTGGTCTGAATGACGGAGCAGCGGCTATGTTGATCGCTTCGTCAGATGCCGTTGAAAAATATAAGTTGAAACCACTAGCTAGAATCGTAAGTTCTGCCACCGCTGGCGTTCAGCCACGCATCATGGGCATCGGCCCGGTCTTCGCTTCTAACAAAGCTCTTACAAAAGCAGGTTTGAAACTAGAAGATATGGACATCATAGAACTCAACGAAGCATTTTCTGCTCAAGCACTTGCCTGTACTAGAGAGTGGGGAATAGCCGACGACGATCCACGAATCAATCCAAATGGAGGAGCCATTGCCATCGGTCATCCACTAGGAATGTCTGGTACTCGTATTCTACAAACAGCAGCGATAGAATTGCATAAGCAAAATAAAAGGTATGCTTTGGTCACCATGTGCATCGGAGTAGGGCAGGGCTATGCTACGATTATTGAGAGAGTTTAAAAAAAGGTGGATAGGGCAGATGAGGTTGATAAGGTAGATGAGGACGTAGGTAAAAAACCTCATCTACCTTATCCGCCCAATCCACCTCATCTACCTCTTTAACAATAGCATCGTTTTTGACCTTTTAAAGCAGCTAGTTTTGAGTCAGCTTTCAAATGGCTAAATCAACAACAGAGTGGACTTCGTAGTAAAATTCAGTCTATTCATATAAAAGCTGTTACCAAGACATAACTACTACGTCTAAAAATTGTTAGGTATAGACTTCCCATAGTGGGAAAATTATTTATATTTGAACAAAGTTGATTTTCTGATTATTTAGTAACAGATTAGAAATGAAGCTTTCAGCTAAAAAATAGTTTCTTTGGCAATCGCTTTTGAAAGAAAAGAAAGGTCGAAGACGTATTCAAATTTTTGTAAACAATTAAAAATTTATATAGCAAATGAGCAAATTAGATCGCTTTTCAAAGTCCAATAACCCAATGTTAAAGGACGAAGTTTATCAGCAAAATGCAGTCCTTGACGAAGGCATGATTGGTTCCGAGTCAGGAAGAACCATGACCGTTAGTGGTGCTGTCAACAAGACATTTATCCTCTTCGCCATTATGTTGGGTGGAGCTGGAGTTGGTTTTATGTTTCCATCTACTATTTTAATGTGGGTTGGAATTCTGGGTGGCGCAGCCATTTATTTCATCGCTTCACGGAACCCTGCACGTTCTCCAATTCTAGCACCTTTGTATGCAGTGGTAGAAGGACTTTTGGTAGGAACCGTAACGAGCTACTACATGTACTCCTTTGAAGGAATTGTATTCAACGCAGTTACCCTCACCATGGCTATCCTCTTTATGATGCTTACGCTTTACAAAGCAGGTGTGATAAAGGTGACAGAGAAATTCCGAGCAGGTGTTTCTATGGCAGTAGGTGCAGTGATGTTGCTTTATTTAGTAAACATTGTATTGCACTTCATTGGCATTGATATGCCGTTTTTACATGATGGCGGACTATTCTCCATTGGTATCTCCGCAGTAATTATCGGTATCGCTTCTTTGAATTTGTTATTGGATTTCGATTCTTTCGATAAAGGAGAAGCTTACGGCGCACCTGAGTACATGGAATGGTATTCTGCAATGGGATTATTATTTACACTGGTTTGGTTGTACTTGGAAATCCTACGTCTGTTGTCTTACCTAAGCAACGACTAAGAACTAGGTAGCTTAAGCCAAAAGGCACTGAACATTTTTTTGTTCGGTGCCTTTTTTAGTTAGGAGAAGTTTGGTTTTAGGTTATAGATAAAGCGGTAACAGACCATACGGAAGAATACATCAGAAAAGCCATCTGAGATCTGTTGACAAAACATAGAGAGGTTCTACATATTCTCAATATATTCGCAGTAGCAAAATTCAACGAAAACAATTCTAAAATAATGACCTACGAATTCAAAGGCTTCCGCCCCGTCGTTCATGAAAGTTCTTTTATCCATCCTCAAGCGGCCATTACCGGAAATGTAATTATCGGAAAAGATGTCTACATCGGCCCTGGAGCTGCCATTCGCGGAGACTGGGGAGGTATTGTAATCGAAGATGGATGTAACGTTCAGGAGAACTGCACCATTCATATGTTTCCTGGTGTAACAGTAGTCTTACAAAAAGGCGCACACATCGGCCACGGAGCAATTATCCACGGCGCAAATATTGGTAAAAACGTACTCGTAGGAATGAATGCAGTGGTAATGGACAATGCAGAAATTGGTGATGAATGCATCATCGGAGCTTTATGTTTCGTAAAAGCAAATAGTAAAATTCCATCGCGTAGTCTCGTTGTTGGAAACCCAGGGAAAGTAATCAAACAGGTCAGTGATGAAATGGTAGCCTGGAAAACAAAAGGTACACAGCTTTACCAAACACTCCCTAGTGAAGTTGATGAAAGTTGGAAACCTTGCGAACCTCTGCGGGAAATTCCAGAGCATCGCCCTAGCCAAGAAGCACTTTTCAAAACTTGGAAAGAAATTAAGAATTCGTAAAACCCAAATGGTAAGACACACATGAGTAAAGAAAATAATTTTGAGATAAATGGTAAAGTAATTCCGCCAGGGACCAATGAAGTCGTCCCGTTGAATGTAGCTCGGTTACCATCTGGTACGGTCATAAGTTTACGACTTATGGTCTATCGAAGTAAGAACCCTGGACCAACTGCTTTAATCATCGGTGGTGTTCATGGAGACGAAATCAATGGCGTAGAAATCGTACGTAAATCTATTGTTAGAAAATACTTTGAAAACTTAAAAGCGGGGACGGTCATTGCAGTTCCGTTACTCAACGTGTACGGATTCATTAACTTCTCAAGAGATGCCTCTGAAGGCAAAGACGTCAATAGAAGTTTCCCTGGAAACAAAAACGGCTCCTTAGCTTCCCGCGTAGCTAATGCCGTTACGAAAGTTATTTTACCACTGGTAGACTTCGGAATGGACTTTCATACCGGAGGCAGCAGTCGCTACAACTACCCACAAATCCGTTACACAACAGACGATAAAAAAGCAGAGGAAATTGCAGAAGCTTTTGCAGCGCCTTACCTCATTCGAAAGAAGAATACTTCAAACACCTTACGGAAAACTTCGCACAGTATGAAGATTCCAATTGTCGTTTATGAAGGTGGAGAGTCCTTACGTTTCGATGGTTATTCGATTGAGCGAGCACTCTCAGGAATGCTTCGTGTCTTGAAAAGCAAAGGCATGATTGAAGAAGCTCCAGAAGCATTGAGTAAATCACTTACCTTCAATCGTTCCTCTTGGGTGCGCGCCAATCGCTCAGGTATCTTTGAATGGATGCAGGAGTCTGGAGGTAAAGTAAATGTAGGAGAAATCCTGGGAATGATTCGTGACCCTTACGGAGAATCAGAAGTGGTCGTCAAAGCCAATCGAACTGGTTACATCATCGGTCACAATAATGCTCCGGTGGTTAGTCAGGGAGATGCTTTGTTTCACATTGGGTATGATTTGGAGGAGTGATTTTTTGAAAGGAGATAAGGTGGATTGGGTGGATTGGGTTGATGAGGTAGATAAGGTTTTTCTTAATTCACGTAAGAAGGGAAAACCCCATCTACCTTATCCACCTCATCTCCTCATCCACCTAGAATTTCAAATTTCCCTTCTCAAGACTTCCAACGGAGGTGTGTTCAAAATCCCTCGGCTGTTTGTTACGCCAATTAGTACGGTCAAAATGGTTATCC
>JBGCDT010000545.1:0-25108 GCA_045105695.1 Saprospiraceae bacterium
GGAGGTTGTTCTCGACAATATGGTTTGAAAAGTTTGAATATTTATACCAGAGAAACCAAGTACGGCAGTGAGAAAATCAACTATCCTTTATTTGCCGGAAGGGATCATGACAATTATGAGCGCATCAAATTGCGAAACAGCGGACAGGATTATTTGCGGACGGGTTTTCGTGACGGGCTGCTTCATTCCCTACTTTGGGATAAACTCGATTTAGAACTGCAAGGATTTCAACCCTCTGCTTTATTTTTAAATGGAGAATTCTGGGGCGTCATGAATATCCGGGAAAGATATACCGATGAGTTCTTCGAGGAAACGCTTGGTTTTGAAAAAGACGAAATAGATGTCATCAGAAACCCTGGTCTGGACTGGGAAGATATAAAGCAAGGGAATGCAGATGATTATCAGCAATTGTATGATTTTATAGAGAATAGTAATTTTGATAATGAGGCAAATTTTGCACAAGCTGCTGCTCAAATAGATATTAATAACTTCATTAATTATTGGGCGACTATGACTTATGCTGCCAATGCAGATTGGCCAGCTAACAATATACTTACATGGAAAGAAAAACAATCGGAAGGCAAGTGGCGCTACGCAGTGATGGATCAGGACAATAGTTCCAACACTGGTTTCAACCCTCAAACAGATACAGATTTTAATACCCTCGCTCAAATTACAGACGAGAACTCTGTCAATTGGCCGAACCATAAAAACAGTACGCTCTTTTTTAGAAAGTTATTGGAGAATGAAAGATTTCGAGCAGAGTATATCCAGCGAACTTGTAGCTTTATTCATTTAATTTATAACGAAGAAAGAACACATCATTTTATTGATAGTATTCAGACGATGATTGATCCATACATGGACGAACACATAACAAAGTGGGCGGCTGATAATGCAGGTGGTGGTGCTTACATCAACTGGCTGGGGTGGGTGGATGAATTCAGAAATTTTTTCTCTGATCGTCCTGCACTGATGCGCGGTTTTATAAATGATCAGTTCAATTTGAATGGCACTTATGAACTGCTGCTAAACTACGATGCGACAACAGGAGGAGTGGTGAGAATCAACAGTAATCAGATGGAGACGCCGTATAACTATGCAGGTTTATATTTTAAAGGTGTACCTGTAGAAGTGACAGCTGTAGCTAATCCAGGTTATGAATTTTCTCATTGGTTGGAAACCGGAGAGACTGAATCGACCATTAATTTCGTCTCTAATGATGATGCTATTTTGACCCCTGTTTTTCAAACTTCATTTAATATAGATATTGGCTCTGACACTTCTATCTGTGAAGGAAGTACTTTACAGTTAGACGTAAGTGTGCCTGGATGTGACTGTGATTATGTTTGGTCTGATGGAACTACAGAGTCAATATTGGAGATTATTGCCGGAGTGCAAACGACCTATACAGTTACGGTAACAGATGATTTGGGAACAACAGCAACAGATGAAATTACAATAGCTATCAATTCTTCTCCAACAGTAAATGCAAATACGACTTCCGTAAATTGTTCAGGTGATTCAGATGGTTCAATAAATTTGACGACTACAGGAGCAGGTGTAAACTATTCTTATTCGTGGAGTACTGGAAGTCAATCGGAAGATCTGACAAACATTGTCGCAGGAACCTATGATGTTACAATCACAGGAAACAATGGCTGTGAAACGGTAGTCGAGAATATTTCAGTAAATGAACCTGATGACTTTGAAATAATCATAGAAGAAGCTTCGACAAGTTGTGCGGGAGAGAGCGATGGTATTATTGATATCACAGTGGAAGGAGCAACACCTGATTATACTTTCATATGGTCTAACAATGCTACTACAGAAGATCAGGAGGATATACCATCTGGTAATTACGCTGTAACTATTACGGATGCTGTGGGGTGTACCAGTGCTCAATTTGTCGAGTTGGTAGAACCTACAGCTATTGATGCTAATGTAATAATTGATTTGCCACAGCCAGGAAGTAGTGACGGAAGTATACTGTTAGAACCACTCGGAGGAACGCCTCCATATACAATAGAATGGGTGAATGGAGAGACTGAAAACCTATTAAGCGATATAGCTTTTGGAATTTATTCCGCTGTTATAACGGATGCCAATGGCTGTACTTATCAGGAGATTATTAACTTCTTTCCTGTGAACTGGACAGAGCCCAAAGATTTGCTGAAGTTCGAAATTATGCCTAACCCAGCTATAGATTTTTGCACAGTAGAAATAGCATTAGCCGTAGCTAAAGAGTTCAACTTACAACTAAAGAACACAACAGGGCAAATTATCCAACAATACACTTACAAAAACACAAACGAGAGTATTGACCTGGATATATCCAATATGGAAAGTGGCATCTACATTTTAGAACTAAAGACCACTGATGGAATGGCTTACAGAAAATTAATCATCCAGTAACTATCAGAGTAATTTATATCCCACGTCTCAAAATCTCTGGGAGCTTTCGCATGGCTGCCATCATTCGGTAATACTTTCTAGCTTCTTCCGCTGGTGTACCGAAATAGACTTTGCCACCTTCCAGAGATTTGGAGACACCGGACTTTGCTAGTACAACAGCATCGTCGCCGATGGTCAGACTTTGGGCTACCCCTACTTGTCCATACAGAATTACATTATTACCGATGATGGTTTTGCCAGCTACGCCCACCTGTGCAGCGAGCAGACAATTTCTACCGATCACTACACCGTGGCCGATATGTACCTGCCCATCCAACTTAGTGCCTTCTCCAATAATCGTATCTCCAGATACCCCTTTATTGATGGTACAACCTGCCCCGACATCTACGCTGTCTGCGATGACCACTCTTCCGCCAGAGCGCCACTTTTTGTAGCCCCCTTCATTTTTTTTAAAATAAAAAGCTTCCGTTCCGATGATAGAACCACTTTGGATGATTACGTTTTTACCAATAAAAGTATGTTCCGCAATGACGACATTGGCCTGAATGTGAGAACCTTCTCCTATTTCTACCTTAGGGCCGATGACGACGTTAGGCTCTATCTGCACAGAAGGATGAATTACCGCCGAAGGATGAATGCTATCGGTAAGTGTTTGATAAGGGCGATGGGCTAAAATCAGATTGTTATAGTCTTCAAAAGGATTTTGAGAAATCAGCAATGCTTTTCCTGGAGGACAATCTACCTTTTCGTTTAAGATGATAATGCTAGCTGCGGACTGAAGAGATTTTTCAAAATACTTAGGCGTATCGACGAAGGTAATATCTCCGAATTCTACTTTGTGAATTTCATTGATACCAGTTGCCAATAGAGAATCGTCGCCGATGATATCTGCATCTATTCGCTTGGCAATTTCTTTAATGGGGATTGCTTGTGGGAATCGCATAATTTTGATTTTGTATTGAAGTGTTTTCTCAGCCTCTAATATCGGAACTAATTAATTTAAGTCAAATAGTAAAAAAGTCCTATATTCCCAGCTATTTAATTGGTTCTTCAATCTGTTCAAGTACTCATTAAACCCTAATCATGAAAAAGAAAAACCAAATCCTTATCAAACCATTTTTGCTTTTACTCTTTTTGCTTATGAATATGATGACGAATGCCCAGGAAATGACCGGCTATCAAATGCCTCCTAAAGATATTGCTGACCTGATAGATGCCGCTCCTACTCCGGCACTTAGTCTCAGTCCTACCTCTGATCGAATGTTACTATTGGATCGACCGAATATGCCGACGATAGAAGAAGTCGCTCAAGAAGAAATGAAGCTAGCTGGTATGCGTATCAATCCACGTACCAATGGATCTAGCCGAGCTGGCCACTACATTGGAATAAAGATCAGAGACATGGAGGACAGCAAAGAGAAAACCGTAACAGGACTTCCTCAAAATCCCAAGCTCCAAAACCTTACCTGGAATAGAGATGGTTCTAAAATTGCATTTACTAACACTACTCTTACAGGAATCGAATTGTGGTACCTGGATATGCAAACCGCTGTAGCTAAAAAACTAACGGACGCTATCGTAAATGATGCGATGCCGGGAAGACCACTCACCTGGTTTTCGGATAATGAAACAGTACTCTACAAAAGAATTCCAAAAGACAGAAAGGAAATCCCGGTGGAAAATATCAGACCTACTGGTCCAAACATCCAAGTCAATAAAGGAAAGAGCGCTCCAGTCCGGACCTATCAGGATTTATTGAAAAACGCACATGACATTGAGTTGTTCAAGCATTACACAACTTCGCAAGTAGTAGCACTTAACGTAAAAAATAACAATACGTACACGTTTGGTAAGTCAGGGATAGTTGCCGCAATGAGTCCTTCGCCAGATGGCGCTTACGTAATGTTGAAAACGATACAGGAACCATTTTCTTTTATCGTTCCTTACGGAAGGTTTCCATATAAAATTGAAATTTATAGTAAAGCAGGAAAACTTGTTGAAGAGGTTGCTAATAAACCCCTTGCAGAAAACATCCCCAAAGGCTTCGGAGCCGTTGCTACCGGACCAAGAGCTTTTTCCTGGAGACCAGATAAACCTGCTACCTTGGTTTGGGTGGAAGCGCAAGATGAGGGAGATCCAAATAAAGAAGCTGCGGTAAGAGATCAATTGTATATGTTACCCGCTCCCTTTGATAAAGCAGCGGAAAAGAGTATTTCTTTCGCTTTGAGATATGGAGGTGTTACTTGGGGAACGGATGATTTGGCAATGGCTTACGAATGGTGGTGGAAAGACCGGAAGATCATCACCAGCAAATGGAAACCAGGCGCTGAAAACCCAGAGAAAACGACTTTCTTCGAGCATTCCTGGGAAGACCGATACAACGACCCGGGCGATTTTGAAACAGAACAAAACGAATATGGTCGTGCAGTACTTATGACTGCTAACAATGGTTCTACATTATACCTTTCCGGCCAGGGAGCATCTCCTGAAGGTAATCGACCTTTTATTGATGCGATAGATGTTAATACAAAAGAAAAGGAAAGACTGTGGCGTTCAGAAGCTCCATACTATGAGTATCCAATAGGTATTCTAGATAAAGAAAAGACGTTGGTTCTGACGAGAAGAGAATCTAATGAGGAACGACCAAACTATTTTCTAAGGAATTTGAAAAAAGGAACACTAGATCAAATCACCTCTTTTGAAAATCCATATAAGTCCTTAGAAAATATTCAGAAAGAACTGGTCAAATACAAACGAGTAGATGGCGTAGAACTTACTGGAACACTTTATTTGCCGGAAGGCTATGATAAGGAAAAGGATGGACCACTACCTGTTTTCATGTGGGCTTATCCAAGAGAATTTAAAAGTGCAAATGCAGCTAGTCAGGTGAAAGATTCTCCTTACGAGTTTATTAGAATTGGTTGGGGATCTCCATTGTTTTGGGTGACTCAGGGATATGCTATTTTTGATGATTTTGGAATGCCGATTATCGGAGAAGGGGAAGAAGAACCGAATGAAACTTTCGTAGACCAATTGCGCTCCGGAGCGGAAGCGGCTATTGATCACTTGGTAGGAATGGGCGTAGCTGATCGGGAACGGGTTGCGGTAGGAGGTCATTCTTATGGTGCCTTTATGACTGCAAATTTATTAGCACATACTGATTTGTTCGCTGCTGGAATTGCGAGGAGTGGTGCTTATAACAGAACACTTACACCTTTTGGTTTTCAATCAGAAGAACGAACTTTTTGGGAAACACCAGAGACTTATTTCAAGATGTCTCCATTCATGCACGCTGATAAGATTAAGGAACCGTTGCTACTAGTTCATGGAGAGGCAGATAACAATTCAGGAACTTTCCCGATGCAAAGTGAGCGTTTTTACGGAGCACTGAAAGGGCACGGAGCGAACGTCCGACTAGTTATGCTGCCACATGAAAGCCATGGCTACAGAGCTAGAGAATCTGTGATGCACATGCTTTGGGAAATGTCGGAATGGTTGGATACTTACGTAAAAAATAAAAAGGTGAGCAAAGAACCATAGCTAAATTTGCCAAAGCGAAATCATAAAACAAGAACGGCAGCACATGAAAATGTACTGCCGTTTTGTATGTCAATCTTATGGGAAATTCAGTGATGGGTTATAACAAAAACTATGTGTATTTTTATATTATATTTTTTATTTCCATTCAGGTGTGATGGCATCTTCAAAAAGCAAAGTTCGATTGCTTCCATCTATATCCATTCGATAAATGTCACGTTGTGAAATGCCATCGTTATTTGTATTCACAAAGATAACAAAAGCTCCGTCAGGTGAGTAACGTGCGTCCAAATCATTTGTACCATCTTGTTTATTTACAGAAATATCTGTTGTTTGATTAACAGCCAGGTTTCGGATGAAAATCCGTGAGTCTAATTGTCGTCCATCTGTTCCTTCGTAACCTGAAGCATCCTGCGTGTATAACATTGCACTGGCAGCTATAGAAAACATGGGACCGCCCGACCCTCCTTCTGGATTGTTTAAAACTGTTGTTAGAAAAGTTCCGTTTTGATCGTAAATTGAAATGAAGGAATCATATGGATCAGCACCGATGGTACGTACTGCAATTAAGTTTCCTTGGGCCGTCCAATCACATTCGATAAAACGAAGATTAGTAGGTGCTGTTAATAAATTATTTAGTCCTGATCCATCAATGTTGACCGTATATAAATTGGCGTTATTCATATATAATAATCTGCTTCCGTCAGGAGACCAACTAAAGTCCAACTCTAGTTTATTGAAACCTGCAATTGGAATACTGGTAACTTGAGTAACATCACTGCCGTCACGATTCATTATGAAAATATGAGATTCAATACCTGAATCAGAAATGTAGGCAACCTTTGTTCGCTGAGGGTTCATACGTGGCCGCCAACTGTTGGTGTTGCCTGAAGTTAATTGAGCCGCATTCCCGTCAATGTCAGAAGAAAAAATCTGATAGCTACCGTTCACCTTTTGTGCATACAGCAAACGATTATCTGGGAAATCCATAGTGGTGAACTGAAACACATTACTAAATACAGGAGCGTTCACATCATCATAAGTCGCAACTTGCCAGTAATAGGTCTGGCCATATTCCAACGTTACGTTGACCATGCTATCTGATATTTGTTCAGCTATGAGTATGCTTTCATTAGGATCGTTTGTATAGATACTTACATCAAAAGTTAGATTGTCATCTTCAGGATCACTGGTGCTCCATTGTAGCGTTAGGTCTATATCTTGATTTTGGCTTCCGTCCGCGGGTATAGGATTAAAGGCTGCTGATGGAGCCTTACTATTGAGGCTATCGGAGACCAGTTGGATTACAATATTACTAGCCTGATCTTGAAATAAAGTAACGGACTCTACACTAGTAATAAATCCATCCTTCTCTGCTCGAACACTATAGGCTCCGGTCTTGATATTCTCTAATGCGAAACGTCCGTCGGCATCTGTTAAAATGGTACTGGTTGGAGGGTTTGTAGAGATGGTGACATCTGCTAAAGGAGATCCTTCGTTGTTTAGAAAAACTTCTCCAAATAAATCACCAAAGACTTCTGGCTCGAAAGCATCTTCCTCACAAGCTGTTGCTAAAAAGATTAAGCAACCTAAAAATAGAAATTGTATAAATCGATTTTTCATTAGTATTCGTAATTGTTTTTGTAGTCGAATTTTCGATTACCCGAAAGGGTTTTCCCAAAATAGAAATTGAAACCAACATTAAGTCTCCAATAGAAATCGTTGTATTTCCCTTGTTCAATCTCATCAATCTGATCACTGAAAATATAATTGTAATTTAAAGAAGTTAGTAGACCAACTCGCTTATTGAAAATATATTCGACTCCAATTCCACCATGTACTTTTGGAAAAATATCATTAGAAAAGTCAAAACGAGATTCTGTGTTGCTGGTGATGAAACCTGCACCGACATGTACAAAAGGACTCAGTACGTCATAAGGCAGGAAGCGATACAAAGCAGAGGCATCTAAATAACTCACTCTGGACTTGTAAAAAGGGTCAGTAAAGAACTGGCTCATCCCAAAGTTTACTCCGTAAGTAATATTTGGAGATTTAGAAAATAATAAGCCTGCCTCCATACCTGTTCGAGCAGAAGAGTTAGCATAATCGCCTTTGTACAGCAAGGTGCTAGTACCTAAGTGGAAAGCAAAAGCCTTTCTTCTGTTATTAATATTTTTACCAAAAATATCTGTCTGGGGAATATTCTCTTTCTCTTTTTTGTATTCAATGATAGATTTATCAGCCATCATTCGAGGTTCTTCTAGTGTCCAAAGTTCATCCATAATTCCTTCGATGATTAAACTCTGAACCGCTTTTTCAATAGCTTCGGTTACGGCAAGTTCAGAAGGTTCGTTGTAAGTGAAGCCAGTTTCAGCTTCCAGTAATCTTCCAAACTTTACAAAGCGAAAAAGACCAACATCAACGGACTGAGAAAGAATGGTTTTAGAACTATAAACGGTTTTCAAAATCTTACCATTACTCGTAGAAATTGCACGTAAGTATACTGTTACACGATCCTGTCTGTATTGACCGGAACCTCCTGCTCCGAAGTATCTTAGTCCTGCTCCACCAGTAATTACATTAGCATCATAAGAAATAATTCCTCCTTCAATGAGTACACCTGCATATAAAAGCGGAGGAAGAATAGCGGAAGCCTGGCCTGAAGATTTATATTGCTCTCTACTAGAGCGAATGATCTTTCTTTCATTCAGAAGGTTACTTACATTTTCTCTCTCTATCGGTACAAACCAATCTGAGTCTTCCAATGCTTTTAATAAAATAGTAGTGGCTCCCTGCGTGACGGCAGTAGACCAATTTGCTCCGTTTTCAGAAGGTTTATATTGACCAGTCTGATCTCGAAATTTATAAACAGCTACGATGATTTTTTCCTTGGCTGGTGGTAAGCTTTTCAGATCTGCAGTTTCTTGCGTCTCTTCTCCAAGGCGAGCCGGTGTCGACTCGAAGGACTGTCTGAAGAGAGTGCCACAACTGGTCATAAAAAAACCACAGAGTATGACGAGGCACATTCTGAACCTAATGGTGGGTAACATATTTGACTTTAGTATTTAGAGGCTTTCGCTGAAAGAACACAAAAATGACTGGGTCAGGAACAGAAGAATGAAGCTCGTTAACTCAGTTTGTGATCTAAGAGATGAAAACCCGGAATTTTGTTTGATTTGGTTATGGTTTCAAAATTCACGGATATCGTTCATAGATTGTTTTATAGTTATTATTTTTCTAGAAAAATGGAATTACAATTTGTGTCTGATCGCCAGTAACAATGTCAATAATAGAAATGGACAAACCTTCCTGATTGCTACCAATGTCTATTTGAAAATCTCCAACGGTATACAACCCCTCTTCTAGTCCATCTTCCCCAAATTGATTTACAACCAACTCTCTTGATAATTGACTGAGTAGTTGTCGATTCAAACTTTCTGTAAAAAAATCAAGGCTTGAACTGGAACTACTATTAGTACTTCTTTCTTCTTCCTCTGTTAGATCCTGCACCTGTGCGGAAGATAATAACCAGTTATAATTAAACGTATCTCCTCCGAATGCAGGATTCTTAGGTTTATATACCAAATCTTGTGCCTCCAAAGCAGAAGGCAGTAAAAAGACAAAAGCTATTAGAAATAATGTGAATAATCGCTTAAGATTGTGGATAACTGTTGGCATAACTACTTTAATTTTTTAGTTAGAAAATTCCAGACCCTTTATGGTCTTCCTGCTGCATTTGTTGTTTTACATCCTCGGTCTTAACTAAATGACGGCTAATAAAAAATATAGATTGATCCACCATCGCCTCAATGACATCCAAACGAGGTTGTAAAAAACGTTGATAGATTGGTTTATCATTTACGATTACTGTGATCTGAGCTGACCGTCCTCTGGAAGGTAGCTCCCTAATAGTAATGGTAAAATCTCTTGCTCCTCTGGGAGCAGTCCATTTACTATAAAAAATTTCGTAAAAATCTCTTGCAGGTTTTGTACGGGTTTCATCTATAATCAGACCATCTATTTCTATGGCATCAGAGGTAGAAGAAACGGTAGGGTCTATTTCTTGTTTGGAGTTGGTAATTGGTATTGGAGCAGTGCCTTGTTGTAGGGTATCTGCTGTGAGGAGCTTATTGTTTAAAAACAATTGAAGTACTACTCTATAGTAATCTCTGGGAGTTACATTTAGTATTGTTTTGCCAAGAGGCACTGTTGATTTTGGAACGGCCTTAAATGAATTTTGCTGATGATTTCTGGTTTTCCCACTTATGCTGGCTTTCTCTACAATCATCGTATACTTTAGTGCGAGTACTTCTGAAGTGTTATTGTGGACCATACCTTGAAAAAAGGTAGAATCACCGATTGTTTTTTTCTCTATCCATGCCGTAGCTTGGCCATTCATTTTAATCGTTGAAATTAAAAGAAAGAAGAAGAAATATAATTTTTTGTAATCGGCCATTTTGGATACACTATTTAATATTACATTATAAATAGCAAATACAAACCCAAAAGAGGTTTGTAGTATGAGTTTAAAAGTAGAAAGTGTGTAGAAAGGGTTACTAGTAAAAACCAACTAGTTTGTTCGAAGTTATAAATCTCCTTGGGAAAGTGGGACTAAATCTGTTCGTTCAGTTGTAAGGTTGGAGACATAAAACGAATAGTAGATATGTCTGATTATAACTTATTTCCGATATGCTAAATATAAGCAGGTTTTCCTCACAGTTAAGGTCATTATTCGGGTAGTCGTTAGGGTATCGAATGGATATGACATTAGGAGTAAAGAAATTGAAAGAGACCGATTCGATCTCTTTCAATTCTTTTTATTGGATTGAAAATATTACTGGTTAGACTGAGATACAGTTGCCTTGTTAGTATTTCCAATTTGGTTGATAATGCTGTTGTTAGTGTTGCTCAACTGAGTGTTGATTGCTTCGTTACCGTTACCTGATTGTAACAATGCACTTGCGTTAGCATCACCGCTCTGAGAAAGCAAAGAAGTGTTTCCATTTCCAAGCTGATCAACTAATACATCATTTTCGCCACCTGCGAAGTTGTTGTTACCATTCTGGTTAGCAGAAACAGCGTTTCCGTCACCAGTCTGACGTACACCAATGTTGTTAGAAAGTCCAGTCTGAACGATTACAGAAGAGTTACCGTCACCTAACTGATCAACATAGATGTTACTAATTTCAGAGTTACCTTGCTCTTGTGTAGACAAGTTGTTGCTACCCACAGTCTGAGAGAATACAGTGTTATTACCAGCACCGTTTGATAACTGGATAGTAGTATTATTATCTCCTTCTTGGATAGAAGTTGCGTTACCACCAACTGCGTTTAATTCTTGACGAGATGTGTTAGCATCACCACTCTGAGAAACAACAGCAGCGTTATTTCCTTCTCCGATTAAAGTTACAGTGTTGTTGAGGTTACCAACCTGAGAAAGGTTTACCAAGTTATTTCCGCCTTGAGACTGTGCCTCATTTACGTTACCAGAACCTTCCTGGCTCAAAGTTGTGCTGTTCAAATCAGCGTCCTGAAGGATAAGGGATTTGTTATCTCCACCAATTTGTGTTACATCAGTAATGTTATCATTACCTGTTTGAGAAACATTACTAATATTACTCTGCGCAAACATGAAGCTTGCCGATAATACGAATGCAAAAAATAGAATTGTCTTTTTCATGAGTACAGTCTTTTTTGTATGGTTTTAAATTAAAAAATTACGAAATCAAGTGTAAGTCGTGACTCCATTCGTTGAGAGATTCAATATATTTATTAGAATCAGCAACGAGTGAAAACGAGCTTAGGCAATCATCTTCCAGAACGAGAAAAATGATAAGTTTTAGGTGAGGTGATTATTAGTAACGAAAAGCGGGGGTCACTATGGGAATTACAACAATTGTGTATATGCTGTAATCTTCTAAAGTTTGGTAAGAATATATAGTAGTTTGAACAACAAAGGTATTACAATATAGCTAAGCATTATATACCAATAAGTTGCGATTTTAAACTACGTATTTATACGTACGGTTTGTTTCAGAGATAATGTGGAGCTTAAATAAAATTTTACCAGACCAACAGTATTCTTAACCTTCAATTTTTGAATAAGATTTCTACGATGAGTCTCTACAGTCCGCTGACTGATGAAAAGTTGAACAGCTATTTCTTTGTTGGTATATTCGTTAGCGATACATTCTAGAACTTCTTGTTCTCGATCAGTAAGGATAGATCGACCTTCGTCTTGTATCGTTTTGTTGTTATCCGCAGTAATATTAGAAAAGACTTCAGTTAATGATTCGGAAAAATAATTTCCTCCATGCGCTATGATATTTATGGCGTTTTGAAGTTCTTGCTTAGTACAGCTTTTTGAAATAAAACCGTTTGCACCTGCTTGTAAAAGCTGTCGTAGTTGATCACTATCACGATGCCAACTCAGAACAAGGATGTATACAGATGTATTTTGTTTTCTAATCGCTTTACAAGTTTCGAGGCCATCCATAACAGGCATTTCCAAGTCAAGCAGAACAACATCAGCGTTAGTATTAGCCAATACCTCTAAGGCTTTTTGACCATCAGCAGCTTCACCTGTTACTTCAACGTTAGGAATCTTTCCGAGCAAAGCAACGATACCACTCCGAAATAAATGATGGTCATCAACCACAATAGTCTGTATCTGTTTTCTAGTCATATTTTTTTGTATTGTCAGCTAAGTCTGTATGCTTCAACAAATTGTACGCTACAGGTATAGTTTTACAATTAATAAAATAAGCACTTAACTAACCTGTTGTTCGGCAGGTTAATGACAGTAGCCAATTCAAATTAGAATTTAGAAGTAAGGTATTGGAATGATACCGCTGTTGAGAGCGGAAAAGTAAGGTGAGTTGTGATGTATATGTCTACAAATATACTCATTTAAAACTTATATAAAAAGTCGAAAGGAGAGAAAGCTTTGACTAAAGCTAACAGATAATTAGGATTGATTGTCAGCTCTTATCAAATATGAAGTTTATGAATATTAATTCTACCTAAATTTAGTTACGAACTATATTGGTTTTTTTCAAGAATTCTATTGACGTGATACATATCTATGGAGCCTAAATTTTTTGCATCTATTTTACCTCTTGCTTCTACATCGAATAAGTAGCGAATTTCTTCGTAGATAGTTTTTGATACATTGACTCTACCTACATCACAATTGTGTTCTAGTCGAGAAGCAATATTCACGGTCTCTCCCCAGATATCATAGGCAAACTTTTTAGTGCCAACAACTCCCGCAACCACAGGGCCTGTATGGATTCCAATGCGAGCCTCGAAGCTGCTGAGTCCAATTCGGCTACGTTCAGCTTTATACTCTTTCAAGAATTCCTGCATTTCTAGAGCAGCCTTTACCATATCCTTAGGACCTATTTTCTCTTCTGTCAATCCGCTGGCACACATATAGGCATCTCCAATGGTTTTAATTTTTTCAATTGGATAGTGAGAGATAATGTGGTCAAAACCTTTAAAGCAATGATCTAATTCTTTTACTAGTTGTTCGGGAGTAAGTGTCTTAGAGATTTTTGTAAAATCTTTAAAATCTACTAACATTACACTTACATGATTGTATTTTTTTGCAGAAGCTGTCCCGGTCGTTTTTAATTCATCTGCAATATTTGCGGGAAGGATATTAAGTAGCAGATCATCCGAACGTTGCCTCTCCTCTTCCAGTGCAAGGTTGGCTTTTTTCTTTGCGCGAAAGCGTCCATACAATGCTAAAGCAAGAATGACGAAGAACAGAGCAATTACCCCTGACAATAAAAACATTAAATTACTACGCGATGCTTTTACTTCAGCCATTTCACGTTGTACCTGTTCCATCTCCAACTGCTCGCTAATGATTTCGTTTTCACCAGAAAGTTTTTCCGCCTTTTTTTTATTCCTGTAAGCTCGTTTTTCTGCTTTAGATTTTAGTTCTTCTACAGTAGCCAATTCTTCCTCCTTATCGTTGATCTTTTCAGCAGCCCTTTCATTTGCTTCCAGTAGTTCTTTTTGTTTTTCAGTCAACTCTGTTTTTTCACTGCTCAGCTGATCTTTCTCTCCGGATAAAATCTGAATATCTTTTTCCAGTTTTTTCTTTTCTCTTTCTAGTGATCTTTTTTCTTTGCTGATCTGCATTCTTTGCATCTCAAACTCTTGTTCCATATCTGCAATACTAGAACCCTTCTTACTAAAATAATCAAAAGCCTCTTCCATGATGGCATAAGCCTTTCGGTAGTCTCCTTTTCGTTTTGCAACTCGACTTCTTTTGACAACGCTTTTAATAATCAAATCAGAATCATGGGCAAGTTTTGCACTTTGCAAACAGTTTCTCAACCAGATATCTACATTGTTTTTATTCTTCCTGATGTTTGCATAAGCTAGCGCAATGTTATAGGAGGCTTGTGCAGCGCGACCGTGGTTTTTGTTTTTTACTGCAGTTTGATATCCTTTTTTACCGAGTTCAACAGCGCGCTTAGGATTGGAACTGATGTAGCGTTTAGCTAATTCTATCTCTAAAGTCATTCGATCTTTTGAGGACTGTTCTTTTTTGAGCGCAGCCTCTAGATCCTTCGTACTCTTTTGAGCAAAAAGGAAAAGAGGAAAAATACAAATCAGGGATAGAATAAATAACCTCATTTTATTTTGGATAGTGGTAAAGGTGATGAACGAATTTGAATCCTTTCTTTAGAATACGAGTACATAAATGCTTAAAGTTACAAAACTATAAATCATATTTAGAAAGCCGTTATGTATCTAGATGGATTTCAAATTGTCAAAGCATAAATTTTATTTTTGATTTAATCATTTTCGGAATATTCTTGTTATAACTTATATGTCCTGTCGGACAAAAAATCGTATTTACAAAGAAGCTAAAAAAAATGTACTTTTGCTGCGATTTTAAACTTCTATAAAAACTCATTCAACTATGGCCTTTGACATTGATATGATCAAGTCGCATTATGAAACTTTAGGCGACCGATTAGAAAAAGTTAGAAAACGTCTCAAACGACCTCTGACACTAACTGAAAAAATTCTTTACACTCACCTCCATCCGGAATCAAGACTGAAAAATTATAAGCGAGCGAAGGACTATGTTTTCTTTTCTCCTGACCGAGTCGCTATGCAGGACGCAACTGCGCAGATGGCTTTGCTTCAGTTTATGATGGCAGGTAAAGATAAAGTTGCAGTACCTTCTACGGTTCACTGTGATCACTTGATTCAAGCAAAAGTCGGAGCCAAGAAAGATTTGAAAAACGCCATCAATACAAGTTCTGAAGTTTTTGATTTTCTTCAAGACGTTTCTAATAAATATGGTATTGGCTTCTGGAAGCCAGGAGCAGGTATCATTCACCAAATCGTTTTAGAAAATTATGCTTTCCCTGGAGGTATGATGATCGGTACGGATTCGCATACTCCTAATGGAGGGGGACTAGGAATGGTTGCTATCGGAGTAGGTGGAGCAGATGCTGTGGACGTGATGGCTGATATGCCTTGGGAATTAAAAATGCCAAAAGTCATTGGTGTAAAATTAACGGGTAGCCTTTCTGGTTGGACTTCTGCAAAAGATGTCATTCTTAAAGTAGCTGGTATCCTTACAGTAAAAGGAGGAACAGGTGCAATCGTAGAATACTTCGGACCTGGTGCTAAAAAATTATCTTGTACAGGTAAAGGAACCATCTGTAATATGGGAGCTGAAATTGGAGCGACGACTTCAACTTTTGGATACGATACCTCTATGGCTCGTTACCTAGCTGCTACGGGAAGAGCGGATGTAGCTAAAATGGCGAACAAAGTCAAAAAGCATTTGACTGGTGATCCAGAATGTTATAAAAATCCTGAAAAGTATTTCGATCAGGTTATCGAGATCAACTTATCTAAATTGGAACCACATATCAACGGACCTTATACCCCAGATTTGGCTTGGCCAATTTCTAAGTTTGCAGCAGCAGTAAAAGAAAATGATTATCCAGCTAAATTAGACGTAGGACTAATCGGCTCTTGTACGAACTCTTCTTACGAAGATTTGGATCGTGCAGCTTCTGTGGCTGTTCAAGCTGTGAAGAAAAACTTGGAAGTAAAATCTGAGTTTACAGTAACTCCAGGTTCTGAGCAAATTCGCTTTACCGTAGAAAGAGATGGTTTGCTAAAGCCTTTCGAGGAGATGGGTGGAATGGTTCTGGCTAACGCTTGCGGACCTTGTATCGGCCAGTGGGACAGACATAAAAATCCAAAGAAGAAAAACTCAATCATCACTTCTTTCAATAGAAACTTTACAAAACGTAATGATGGTAATCCACTGACACATGCCTTCGTAGCATCACCAGAGATTGTAACGGCATTGGCTATTGCAGGTGACCTAACCTTTAATCCATTAACCGATAAATTGGTAAATAAAAAAGGTCGTAAAGTAAAGTTGAGTCCTCCAAAGGGAGTAGAACTTCCACCAAAAGGATTTGATGTAGAGGACGCAGGTTTCAACCCACCGTCTGAAGATGGTAGCAAGGTGAAAGTAAAAGTGAATAAGAAATCTAATCGCTTACAATTACTCAAACCGTTTACGCCAATTAAGGCTAAAGACGTGATGGGCATGCGTATTTTAATTAAGGCAAAAGGAAAATGTACAACAGATCATATTTCCATGGCCGGGCCTTGGTTGAAATACAGAGGTCACTTAGAAAACATTTCTAACAACTGCTACATTGGAGCGATCAACGCTTTCAACATGGAAGCAAATAATGTGATCAACTACAGCTACAAAAAACCAAAGTACATGGCTGTTCCTGATTCAGCAAGAGCTTACCAAAAGAAGAAAATCGGAACGGTTGTTTTTGGTGAGGAAAATCTTGGTGAAGGTTCTTCAAGAGAACACGCCGCGATGGAGCCACGCTTTTTAGGTGTGAATGCAGTGATCGTAAAATCATTTGCACGTATTCACGAAACGAATCTGAAGAAGCAAGGTATGTTGGCTTTGACTTTTGCTAATCCAAAAGATTACGACAAAGTTCGCCAAGATGATGTAATCGATATTCCTGATTTCAATAAGATGGCACCAGGTAAAAACCTGACAGTGGTTTTGAAGCATGCAGATGGAAAGAAAGAGAAGTTTGAAGTGAAGCACACTTATAATCAAGCACAGATTGATTGGGTAATAGCTGGTTCTGCTTTAAATAAAATCAGAGAAGAAATGGCTGCTAGAAAATAGAACTACTTCTAATTGAATAATATTGAAAATCGTCATGCTTGACTTAATTGAGCATGGCGATTTTTTATTGGAGAATATTTTCTTAAGAATAAAAAATGAAGTTGTTTGAAGAATTAATTAGGAACTGAGTTTTAGTCAAAGCTCTTTTGTAAATGCATAGCAGAGAGGTAGATAGTCAAGTAATTGAAGGGTTGAAATAAAAAACTATTTTGTAAGCATTATTTGAGGTTTAAACACCTTCTATAAAACTGAGTGTACTAAAATAATATGATTTTGTATGTTTGTGACATAAATCAATATTTTCGTCTTATTAATGTGAACATACTATAATCTTTTATCTAATCAATTAAATTATTAACTATGCTTAAAGAGTTTAGAGATTTTATTATGACAGGGAATGTCATAGATTTGGCTGTTGCCGTTATTTTAGCAGGAGCTATTGGCGCCGTAATCAACGGATTTGTTTCAGACATCATGATGCCGGTAGTTGGTGAATTTGCAGGCGGGGTTGATTTCGCAGATATGAAGCATGTTTTATCTCCAGCAATTGCTACTGCTGACGGAACAATTGAAAAACCTGAGAATGCGATTTACTACGGAAAGTGGATTAATAGTATCATCAGTTTGATTACTGTTGGTTTTGTATTGTTCATGATCGTTAAGTCATACAATAAAACGAAAACGCCTCCGGCACCAGAGGCACCAGCTGGTCCTACCCAAGAGGAACTCTTAGCTGAGATTAGAGATTTATTGAGGAAATAAATTCAATAACAGTAAGATATAAAAAAGGCTAAGGGTGAAAACCCTTAGCCTTTTTCTTATGCTTGTAAAACTATTGTTATTATTTACCTCCAGCTTCTAAATGGTTCATCAAATAGTTAGTCATTAAACTATACAAATGACGAGTAGTGTTCTCCCCTTCATAAATACCATGAGACCGATTGGGATAAGGCATTACTTGAAATAATTTATTGTGTTTGATTAATTCGTTTATCAATGCTTCCGCATTTTGGTAATGAACATTGTCGTCTCCTGTTCCATGAATTAAGAGAAGGTTGCCTTCTAGGTTTTTAGCATAGGTAATCGGAGAACCTTCGATAAAATCAGCTTTGTTCTCCCAAGGCACTCCCATGTATCTCTCCTGATAGATATTGTCGTAATACAATTGGTTCGCAACTGGAGCAACCGACATTCCTGTTTTGTAAATTTCAGGATAGCGAAACAAAAGATTCAGCGTCATAGAACCGCCACCACTCCATCCCCAAACACCAATTCTTTCGGAGTCTATGAAATCCCATTTTTGAATTTCCTTAGCGGCCATAGCCTGGTCCCTTGAATTTATTACTCCAATCTTTCGATAAATACTTTTGCGCCAGGCTCTACCTTTTGGACTGGGTGTTCCTCGGTTGTCTAGAGTGATTACGATGTATCCTTTTTGCGCAAGCATGGTATGCCATAAGCTACTATTCCAACCATTCCTAGCGGTCTGTCCAGCGGGTTCTCCATAGACGTAAAATAAAACAGGATACTTTTTGGAGGCATCAAAATCATGTGGTTTCACCATGTATCCATCCATCGTAACATCGTCTTCAGTGGTTACTTGAAAGAACTCTACAGGCGATCTTTTTAGCTTTGTAATCTTATTGTTATAAACTTTGTTATCTATTAGCTTTCGCACAATTTTGTGAGCAGGAAGACTAATAAGATTTACAGTCGGAGGAGTATTGCTATTGGAAAAAGTATGGAAAGCATAATTTCCGTTTGGTGCAATTTGATAACGATGTGTGCCACTTTGATTGGTCGGACTCAGTCTTTCCGCAGCTCCTGGTTTATACAGCGGAAGTTTATATAAATACCGCTCAGTAGCGTTCTCTGGTGAAGCCATAAAATAGACCCAGCCATCTTTTTTATCCATTTGAACAATAGAAATTACATCATAATTACCGGTAGAAATTAAGGCCTTTTTTTTACCATCTTTGGTGATGTTGTACAAGTGTTTCCAACCGTCACTTTCACTGATCCAGGTAAAATATTTTCCATTGTTCAGCCAGAGCCAATCATTCTCATTGATGGCATCTATCCATGCCTCATCTTTTTCTGTGTATATGTTTTTTGAAGTGCCGTTGTTTTTATCACAAGTCCAAAGCTTGACTGTATTTTGTTTCCGATTCAATTGAAAAGCAACGATGCTCTGGCTGTCTTCAGACCATTTCATTCGCGGTAGATAATGCTGTTGATTATCTCCAGGGATATTCATCCATTGGGTTGAACCACCCGCAGAAGGAATGATCCCTATTCGACAGGAAGAAGGCGACTCTCCTACTTTTGGATATTGTACAGGAATGGTATGCGCGTAGATCGAATCAGTATTATTAATCATTAAAAAATCACGGATTCCTTTCGCATCCACTTGCCAATAGGCAATATGTTTTCCATCAGGGCTCCATCGAAAACCATCTCTACAACCAAACTCCTCTTCATAGGCCCAGTCGAAAGTCCCGTTTATTAAAGTTGTAGAACCGTCCTTAGTTATCTGATTGATACGACCACTAGTCACATCTTCGACAAAAAGATTGTGGTCACTTACGTAAGCAATTTGATTCCCATTAGGCGAAAACTTTGCAAACATTAGAGAGGACTCTGTCAGCTTCGCACCAATTTGACGAAGGTTATTATTTTCTAAGTTCAAGATCCAGTAATCTCCTTTAGTGTTGCGTCTCCAAACACGTTTCGTGTTAGTGAAAATCAGAACCTGTTTTTTATCTGAAGACCAAGTGTAGTTTGCAATCCTCAAAGGTTTTTTAGCTCCTTTAGGAATCAGTTGCTTTGCACTAATGAGTATAGATTGTTTCCCCGTTTTAGTATCAAATCGAACAACATCATGAGCCCCGCTGTATTCTTCAGACCCTTCTAAGGTTGTGTAGGCAAGACCGGTTTCTATCCATCTGACTTGTGTGAAACGGTCCATTCGGAATTCGCTGGAATTGAAGATTCGATCTATAGTTAATAAGCCAGGATCGGTCTGTTGAGCATTTACTGTAAAGAAAAAAAAATAACAACAAAGACAATGGGAAAATCTTATGCATCATATCTTCAAATGGTTTTTATAGTTGGTGAGGGTAGTTGTTGTAATTTTATTCTCTATTCATTTCTTGCTCCCTAAGTACGCGTCTTAAAATCTTCCCAACATTACTTTTAGGTAACTCCTTAACGAAGGAAACAGATTTAGGAACTTTATAGCCAGTAAGGTTTTCTCGACAGTAAGCAATGATTTCTTTTTCGGAAAGAGAATTATCATTTTTAATAATGAAGAGTTTGACCTCTTCCCCTGATTTTTCACTTGGGATACCAATTGCAGCGGTTTCCAAAACCTTTGGGTGAGCTGCTACGATTTCTTCAATTTCATTTGGAAAAACATTAAAACCAGAAACCAGAATCATATCTTTTTTACGATCAACGATTTTGAAAAATCCATCTTCTTCCATAAGCCCTATGTCGCCAGTGCAGAGCCAGCCATCTGCTGTAAGAGTCTTGTTAGTTTCTTCTGGTCTATTATAATACCCTTTCATAACTTGAGGTCCTTTTATCTGAAGTTCCCCAACTGTCCCAGGTGAAACTTCTTGTCCATTCTCATCTATTACTCGTACAAAAGTCGAAGAAACAGGGACACCTATAGTACCAACCTTCCCAGTTCCGTCAAGCGGATTCATCGTCGCTACTGGAGAACTCTCGGTCATACCATATCCTTCAGACAAAGTACAACCTGTGATCTCTTTCCATTTTTCAGCAACTACGTTTTGCACAGCCATACCTCCGCCGACAGATACCTTCAATGAATGAAAATCTGACTGCTGGAATTCTTTGTTATTAACCAAAGCATTGAATAAAGTATTAACTCCAGTAACTAAAGAAATAGGATTTTTCCTGAAAGCTGTTACTACAGTTGAGAGGTCTCTAGGATTCACAATTAATACTGTTCGAGTACCTATACTCATTAGTGCTAAGCAATTTACCGTAAAGGCGAATATATGGTACATTGGAAGTGGTGAAAGAGCGACCTCTTCTCCTTCCTTTAAAAAAGGCATCATGCAAGCCTGGATCTGGAGCATATTTGCCACTAGATTTTTGTTTGTCAACATAGCTCCTTTGGAAACCCCTGTAGTCCCACCAGTATATTGTAGAAGAATAACATCGTTGGGAAGTCCTTGATGCTTTTTAAGTGAAAACTTTTTTCCGTCTTTCAGAGCAGCTTTGAAGGTGACCGTATTTGGGATGTCATACTTTGGAACCATCCGCTTAACATTACGGACGACAAAGTTTACAACTGATCCTCTGAATGTCCCGAGGAGTTCTCCAATACTAGTAATAATTACCGTTTTGATTTTTGTCTTATCAATTATCTTTTCCAGATTGGCTGCAAAGTTTTCGGCAATCACAATAGCCTTTGCTTCTGAATCAGAAAACTGATGTTCCATTTCTCGAGGCGTATAAAGTGGGTTTGTATTTACGACAACCAGACCCGCTCTCAGTGCTCCGAACAAAGCAATAGGATACTGTAGCGTGTTAGGCATCATCAAAGCGACTTTATCACCGGGTTCTAATCCACGGGATAAGAGATAAGCACCAAATTGATTTGACCACTTATCAAGATCTTCAAAGCTCAGATCTTTGTCCATGCAAGTGAAGGCAACCTTGCTTTTGTACTTCTTAAAAGTTTCCTCAAATAAATCTACTAAGCCTGAGTATTGCTCTGGATTAATATTGGCGGGGACTCCCCCAGGGTATTTTGCTAGCCAAGGACGATTATCTGTCATTATATATAGGTTATTTAGCTGTATAAATAGGATGTCTAAATGTACAAATTTTCATTAAATCTAATGTTTTAAATGCACTCATTTCATTTGCTTATTACGGTTGATCTTAGTGAGATGTTTGAGTACGTGCGTTCAGCTTTTGGACACAGGTATAATGTACATTTTGTTTATAATTAAAAAGGTAGTACCTTTGCAGCCGCAAAAAAATATTTATTAACCTCGTTCTGCATATATAAATGTAAGAACTACAAATTCAGGATTCTTTTATGTCTGATGAAAAGAACCTAAACGAAGAAACTACTGATGCTTCTTCTACCCCTACGGACAATAGTCCAGAAAAAATTGGTATAGATGAACTTGTACAACATGACGATCTATCTCAAACTCCTCACGATGATTTCGACTGGGAAAAAGGCAATATGCACTCTTTGCCTTACAGCGAAAAAGAAATCGAAGATTATCTAAAAGAATACGAGTCTACATTGAATACCGTAGGTGAAAACGAAATCGTTTCTGCTCGTGTGTCTTCAATTACAGCAGGTGATGTTGTATTAGATGTCAAGTTTAAATCTGACGGTCTAATTTCTTTATCTGAATTTAGAGACACACCGGATCTAGCTGTTAATGATTATGTAGATGTATACGTAGAGCAGCAAGAGGATGACAAAGGAAGATTAATACTCTCCCGTCGTAAAGCAAAGCTTCTACGAGCGTGGGAAAATATTGTAGATTCACATGTAAACGGTACTGTAATAAAAGGTACCGTAGTGAGCAAAACAAAAGGTGGACTTATCGTTGACACAGGTGGTTTGGAAACATTCCTTCCTGGATCTCAAATTGATATTAAGCCAATCATTGATTACGATGCTTATGTAGGTAAAACTATGGAATTCCGCGTTGTGAAAATCAATGAAACGATCAAGAACGCAGTTGTTTCTCACAAAGCACTTATCGAAAGTGATTTGGCAGAGCAAAGAGAAGCTATTATCGGACGTTTGGAAAAAGGTCAGGTACTGGAAGGTCTCGTGAAAAACTTAACAGACTTTGGAGCATTCCTAGACTTAGGAGGTGTTGACGGTCTATTGTATATCACAGATATTTCATGGGGTCGTATTTCTCACCCAAGCGAGGTTCTTGCTCTAAACCAGAAGATCAACGTAGTAGTACTTGATTTTGATGAGAATAAGAAGCGTATTTCTCTAGGTCTGAAGCAACTACAACCACATCCGTGGGAAGTGTTGACAGCTGAAATTGGAGAAGGAAGTACTGTAAAGGGGAAGATCGTAAACATCGAAGATTACGGAGCTTTCCTAGAGATTCAGCCAGGTGTTGAAGGTTTGATCCACGTTTCAGAAGTAACTTGGAGCAATCACCCGATCAATGCTAGAGAATACTTCAAGTTAGGTCAGGAGTATGAGGCAAAGGTAGTTACAGTTGATAGAGAAGATCGTAAAATGTCTTTGAGTATTAAGCAGCTGTCTATGGATCCTTGGAGTGAAATAGAGAAGGAATTCCCAGTGGATTCAAGACACACAGGAGAGGTTAAGAATTTGACTCCTTATGGTGTATTTGTAGAGTTGAAAGAAGGAATCGGAGGAATGGTGCACATTTCTGATTTATCTTGGACGAAGCGATTCTCACACCCATCTGAGTTTACAAGCAAAGGAAAAGATATTGATATCGTTATTCTAGAAATAGATAAAGACAATAGAAAGCTTTCTTTAGGACATAAGCAAATTGAAGAAAATCCATGGGATACCTTCGAGAATGTATTCCCAGTTGGCTCTTACCACCAGGCTACATTGCTTCGTAAGGATGACCGAGGTGCTATTGTTCAGATGCCTTACGGATTGGAAGCTTTTGCTCCAATTAAGCACATTAAGAAGGAAGACGGTAACCAAGCAAATGTTGATGAGGAATTAACAGTTAAGGTTATTGAATTTAATCGAGATGATAAGCGAATTTTGGTATCTCACCTACGTTATTTAGATGATATACGTAGAGAAGCAGATGAGACGGTTAAAGAAGGGAAGGTTAAAGCACGAAAGGAAACGTCAAGAGCTATTCAGAGCCAATCTTCGAAAATGGAGAAGACTACTCTTGGTGACATTGCTGCTTTCTCAGAATTGAAAGTCCAATTAGGCGATCAAAAAGAGGAAGCTCCGGCCCCTAAGGTAGAAAAGAAGCCAGAGGAACCTAAAAAAGAGGAAGAACCCGCTATTGAAGAAGTAGCAGTATCTGCTACTGTTGAAACGTCGTCAGATGATTTAAAGAAGATCGAAGGAATAGGACCTAAGATTGCAGAGCTTCTGCAAAATGCAGATATTAAAACATTTACTGCTCTTTCTGAGACGACACCTGACAAGATAAAAGAAGTACTTGAAGCTGCAGGATCAAGGTATAAAATGCATGACCCTACAACTTGGCCAGATCAGGCTAAGATGGCAGCTGACGGGGAGTGGGATAAGCTTAAGGAATGGCAGGATGCGTTAGACGGAGGAAAGGCTTAGTACTAATCTCTTACTTAGAGTAAAAAGCAGATCCCTGGTAGATTTATTTCTATCAGGGATTTTCTGATGATAGTTGTACGAGAAACCAAGAGGTCGGGTAGGATAATGTTTAATCATTTTAAGCGGGTTACGAACCATAAAAGTTATATAGACCTCTTAGTTTAGATGGAGTTACTGATAGGTGAAATCTTTTTGAAAAAAATATAGGTATTTATTTATTACGTATGATATGTTTGTGTCTTTTTAAGTGATTGACTACAAGTATCTTAGGTCGATGCACTTAATTCCTTATTGTATGATCAATACTGGGTCGAGAGAGTCAAAAGATTTAATTGATAAAAAAAGTAAAAAACATTTGGAAAATAAAAATACTGCGTCTATCTTTGCAGTCCCGTTTTGAGGAGGGTGTTAAAACACTCCAACAAATGGTGAAGAAAGTTCATTGAAATCTGGAAGGAAAGAGGAGAGAGATAAAGGGGAGAAATTTTATAATGTAGACGCGATAATTGAATTAAACATCAAGAGCGAACAAATGGAATAACTCGCGGACTTTTAGGAGTCTGGTAGTATATTTTTACTATGGAGAGTTTGATCCTGGCTCAGGATGAACGCTA
>JBGCDT010000546.1:0-2552 GCA_045105695.1 Saprospiraceae bacterium
TACTATACTAAATTCAAGTTTATTCAATTTGGATTGGTAGACGAAGGAAGACCAATATTATATCCAAGACTTCTCGTGTCAATAACAGGTGTAATGGCGACATGGTGGATGGGTTTGATCATCGGATTTATATTGGGACTATTTAGCTTGATGTTAAAAAGCGGTAGAGAAATGATGGCAGTATTACCAAAGGCGATATTACTAACACTTATCATCGCTTTTTTTACAGGAGTAGTCGGCTACTTTTATGGAAGAATAGTATTGGCAACTGCAGAAGTTGAATGGAATTTACCATATGGTTTAGAGAATAGAACTGATTTTATTGCGGTTGGTTCTATGCATAATTTTAGTTACATAGGTGGACTAATTGGTTTAATAGTCGGTATCTTATATATTATAAAGCAGAAGGTTAATAAATAATTTAAAATCACGAAGAAAAATAAAAAAGCTTTAAAATTGCAACTCAACAACACCATGCGCTACGAAAGAAAATTCCGTCTAGAAACAACCCAGCTAAACGTCGTCCACCAAGTCGTAAGGCAGCACCCCGCTTCCTTCACCAAAGCCTATCCCGATCGACAGGTAAATAACATCTACTTCGATACCCCAGACTTAAATTGCTACAAAGACAACCTCATCGGAATCTCCCAACGAAAGAAATTCAGAGTACGTTGGTATGGAACAACAGACAGACTAGTAAAAAAACCAGTCCTCGAAGTGAAGATCAGAGACAACTCCCTGGGAGATAAAGAAAGTTATAAACTCCAAGATTTCCAACTCAGTAATCTGGAAGAACTAACAGATCAGGTAAACCAACATTTTTCTAAAAGAATGGAACTCCAACCCGTTCTCTACAACGCCTACCAAAGATCCTATTACGAATCTTACAACAAACAATTACGTCTAACCATCGACAGCGAGATGAACTTCCGTTCTGCCTACTCACCACTAAATTTGCAAAACCCGCCACTGGAAGATCCAGCCGTGGTTGTAGAACTAAAGTATCCCTCAGATCAGGAAACCTGGGCCGCCGACATGATGCAATATCTCCCTTTCCGAATGACGAAAAACTCTAAGTACGTCAACGGGGTCATGATGACTAATTCTTAGAAAGGGTGGATGGGGTAGATTAGGCAGATGGGGTCTAATTTTCCCAGCTTCTTCGGATTTGGATGAGTCTGTAGATCATTACTGAAATTTTGTTTGTTCTTTTGATGAGATGCTGGCCTGTTTTATTTGATATTAAACCAATTGCTATTGCCAGATATAGTTGAGTTCTCAATTCTCCGATAGAGCCATTTGATATGTTGAGAAAGTGAATAAAAGTTTTATTACTTCTTCGGTCAAAACCTTCTGCAATATTGGAAGGTACTGAAACAGCCGATCTCTGCATCTGGTTTTTCATTCCCCGACCTTTACACTCCTTTAATAAATTGTAAATATCAACAGCTAGTTTCATTCCTTCTTGCCAAACAGCAAGGTCTTCAAATCGAGTAATTTTTTTAGTCGTATCCATGATAGATTTTAAATATAAATAGGTTAGTAGAAATATTCTCCTACTAATAGGTTGCAAAAAAAGGAGAATTCCATAAATGAATTTTGATAAAATAAGGTTGTGTCTTTATAAGTTGCTGATAATCAATGAAAAGAAAAGCGCAAAAGAAAACCAAAATTTGATTTTAATTTCTTAATAAATATCCCAATTACCCCATCTACCTTAACCACCCCATCCACCTTATCTACCTAAAAAAATCCCCATCTTTCCCAAAAAAATCCTATTTTCGCAGCCAATTTGCGGAACTGTTGCCAAAGCAATTTAGTTACCTTTCGACAACCGTTTCAAACATAAAACATCAATGTAATGGATTACAAACCAAGAGAAATTGAAACCAAGTGGCAGCAGTTCTGGGAAGTCGCTCAAACCTACAAAGTCAGCAACGATTCGGACAAACCGAAATTCTACGTACTCGATATGTTTCCTTACCCATCAGGAGCTGGACTTCACGTCGGACATCCGCTGGGCTATATCGCCTCTGATATTTTTGCGCGTTACAAAAGGCTGAAAGGGTTCAACGTTTTGCACCCGATGGGTTATGATGCTTTTGGTTTGCCAGCGGAACAGTATGCTATTCAGACGGGCGTTCATCCGGCACATTCTACGGACAACAATATTAAGATGTACCGGAAGCAGTTGGACAACCTAGGTTTTAGTTTCGACTGGAGCAGAGAGGTGAAGACGTCGAACCCGGATTACTATAAATGGACGCAGTGGATTTTCTTGCAGTTGTTCGATCACTACTTTGATAAAGCGACAAACAAGGCGCAACCGATTGCTGATCTAAGAGCTACTTTTGCAAAAGAAGGAAATGCGAGTGTCGATGCAGCAAGCACTCAGTCGGAAATTTTCTCTGCGGATGATTGGAATGCCATGTCCAAAAAACAGCAGGCTGATGTCATTATGAATTATCGCTTAGCTTATCGCAAAACCACTTTCGTAAATTGGTGTGAAGCTCTGGGAACCGTTTTAGCAAATGATGAAATCAAAGATGGTT
>JBGCDT010000547.1:0-9534 GCA_045105695.1 Saprospiraceae bacterium
CAGATTGAAGATCCAACCATTCAAGGGCTTCGCGGTGCACGTAGGAATTCTTTCTTTGCTTGGCGCTACAAACATATGCAGGAAGCTGGGGTGAACATCATGGAGAAAATGCTACTCTTCTGGCATAATCATTTTGTGGTCACCAACACTAATGTTGCCCGACGGCAATACGCTTACATGTCAACGCTAAGAGAAAATGCCCTGGGAAGTTTTAAAACTTTAGTAGAAAATATTACCATTGATTCTTCTATGTTGGTTTATCTAAATGGAACTCAGAATTCTCGTTTCGGCCCCAATGAAAATTATGCAAGAGAATTGTTAGAATTATTTACAATTGGTAAAGGAGCTATAGCTGGACCTGGCGATTACACGACTTATACAGAAGCAGATATTGTTGAAATTGCAAAGGCACTTACAGGTTGGAGACACTTCAATCCAGATACTGGCGATCCTGCGGAAGTCATCTTTGTTCCAAATCGACATGAAGATGATGACAAGCAATTATCTCATCGTTTCGACAATCAAATAATTACGAACGAAGATGAAAACGAATATAAAACAGTCATCGACATTATTTTCCAAAAAGAAGAAGTAGCTCGTTTTATCTGTAGAAAATTATACCGTTGGTTTGTAAACTCTGATTTAAACGCAACTGTAGAAGCTACGGTGATAGAACCGATGGCGCAGCAAATGATTGATGACAATTACGAAGTTGCAAATGCCGTAAAAGCATTGTTATCAAGTGCTCATTTTTATGATGAAGAAATCAGAGGTTGTATGGTTTGCCATCCGATAGATCATTTTTTCAAAATTGTAAATAGTTTTGAATTGCCAATGCCAACAGAGATTTTACAAAACTATGGAGTGATGCGACACTTTTATTTTGTGATGAATTCTAGTGATATGGCCATTCATAATCAACCCACTGTCGCCGGTTGGAAAGCATTCTATCAAGGTCCGCAATATGATAAGCTTTGGATCAATTCCGTCAGCTTACCTCAACGAGAAGAGCAAACTCGAAAATTTGTTAATGGTTATAACAACAGTGGTTTTACACTAAAAATCAATGTGTTAGATTTTGTAGCTTCCTTGGAAGACCCTATTGATCCAAATGATTTGATTAATGAAATTGCAGGAATAATCTTCGCTCAACCACTCACTGGCGAGCAAGTAACAGCCTTGAAAAATGTGCTGATCCCCGGACTTCCGGACTTTACCTGGACAGACCAATATTCCAATTACATCAATGGCGATCAGTCTCTGGAAGAGGCGATTAGAAATCAACTCGAAGCATTAATTGGGACCATGTTGGATATGCCGGAGATTCATTTGATCTAAGGAAATCGAGTTTATTCAGTTATTAAAAATAAATTATCAGTCACCTCCAATTGCTACTAAATTCTAAAATTCACTCATTATCATGAAAAGAAGATCATTCCTAAAAAGAGCATCTGCTGCTACACTTCCGGTTATGGTCGGAGGACTAAAAGTATCGGCTTTAAATAATCCGTTTTTTAATTTATTGAATACTGATGATGATAAAGTGCTTGTACTAATTCAACTTAGTGGAGGTAATGACGGTCTGAATATGATTATTCCAAGAGATCAATATGCAGGCCTGGCAGAAGTACGGAATAATGTCGTTGTACCTGAAAATTCTATTTTGGGTCTAACTGATACTGTTGGGGTACACCCGGTGATGAGTGATCTAAAAAATGTCTGGGATGATGGAAAATTAAACGTTGTACAAAATGTAGCTTATCCAAATCAGAACCGTTCACACTTCAGATCTTCGGACATCTGGCACACAGGTTCTCCAGCAGATGAAACCTGGACACAAGGTTGGCTGGGACGATACTTTGATTTACTTGCACCTGGTTATCCAGATGGTTATCCGAATGCGGAAAACCCTGATCCGTTTGCGGTAACAATCGGTTCCTCCGTAAGTGAAACTTGTGAGGGGATGGGAGGTAATTTTAGCCTCGCGCTTTTAGACCCAGATAACCTCGCTACTTTGGCAACACCCATTAATGCTACTCAACCTAATTCCTGTTTCGGAGATAAAATGGATTTTCTAGTGACTAGTATTGTTCAAACAAATGCTTACAACGAAGTCATTGAAACAGCGAGTGCAAATGGTAGTAATATTTCTACTAAATATCCTGATAATAATAATCTGGCTTACAGCTTAAAGACGGTAGCTCGACTGATCGCAGGTGGTCTGAAAACTAAAGTATATGTGGTAACGCTTGGCGGATTTGATACGCATGCTGACCAGGTCCTAGGTGGAGATACAACAAGTGGAATTCATGCAGAATTATTGAATACACTCTCTACAGCCATTTGTGCTTTCCAGGATGATTTGAAATTGTTGGGATTAGAAGAAAGAGTGCTGGGTATGACTTACTCAGAATTTGGAAGAAGAATTCGATCTAATGCTGGAAACGGAACAGATCACGGCACCGCAGCTCCGATGATGTTGTTCGGCTCCTGCGTAAATCCTACAATCTTGGGAGACAATCCTGAGATTAATACAGACGTCGATCAGAACGAAGGCGTTCCAATGCAGTTTGATTTTAGATCCGTTTATGGCTCTGTTTTGATGGACTGGTTTGGACTAGAAGAGCAAGTTGTAAAAGACTTGTTATATGAAGACTTTCAGTATCTGCAAGTGGTGGATGTTTGTAGTACAGACACTTCCGTGAAACAAGTGGTACATACAGATTTAGTTAATTTAGAGGTTTACCCAAATCCATTTAACAATACACTTACAATTGAATTCACAGTTCCTTCTAGTTGGGTGAAAATCAGTATTTTTGATGTAATAGGAAATGAATTGAAAATTTTGACCAACCAGCATTTTAGTGAAGGCAAACATACATTAGCAATGGAAGGAGAGGGATTGCCAGCTGGTACTTACAACTGTCATGTACAAACTGATTTTGGTAGAAAGGTGAAGCGGATCGTGAAGGTGAAATGACTGACCTTGAATCACGAATGATATGGTATGGAAACTCTGTGACCTAGTTCTCTCTGTAAGATGCAATATCAAGCCATCAAACACCGTCCGGCAAATTCTCTCTCATTTCTTTGCGAAGATAAATCCAGGTCAAAGCGGTAGAAAGAAAATCCGCAATTGGAAAAGAAATCCACACACCAAGTAGGCCAAAGTAATTTGGCAAAATCATAATCAATGGAATAAGGAAAAACCCCTGTTTCGATAAGCTAAGAAACAAAGCCGGCTTTGCTTTTCCAATCGCCTGAAAGAAAGAAGAGCCAATTAGCTGGACCGAGATCAGAGGTGTAATTGCAAAAACTGTCCGCAAGGCATTTGGTGTGTTTTTCAAAATTTCAGGATCACTAGTAAACACTCGAACGATATAATCTGGAAAAATCATAATCACAATAAAGATGAGAATAGCAATTCCAGTTGCATAGTAAATAGACTTGTTTACGGTTTCTTTTACCCTGCCATATTTCTCTGCACCATAATTATAACCTGCAATGGGTTGATAGCCCTGTGCAATTCCCATCACTGGAAAAAGCGAAAACATGAGCATCCTACTGATGATTCCATAAGTCGCTAGAGCATTTCCACCACCATACGTAAACAGCGTGTTATTTAAAATTACAGCTAGTAAGCTGACAACACCTTGACGCGCCAAAGTCACTCCTCCCAATGATCCAATCTCTTTTACAATAGGCCATTGCAAACGAAGGCATTTCCATTTGATTTTCAAATCTGAAACATCTGATGTAAAAAACCAGAGTATGAATAGAAAGGAACTAAAATAAGAAGCGGCTGTCGCCCAGCCTGCTCCTGCAATTCCACCATCGTACATGACAATCAGAATATAATCTAACAATAAGTTTACAAAAGAAGGAACGATCATAGCGATCATCGCAAACTTAGGCTTTCCAACAGCTCTGATGATTGGATTGCCAGACATGACCATCGCCAGAAATGGGGCGGAGGCCATGACTATTGTATAGTAAATTTTAGCAGGAGCCATCACTTCCCCTTCTGCTCCAAATAACTTCAATGCACCTTCCGTAAAAAATAAACCCAGCCCCGCTAAGAGAATAGACAAGCCAAAAGATAGTATCAATTGATTCCCAAAAGTATGAAATGCTTTCTCTTCGTTGTTCGAACCAAAGGCCCTAGAAATAATTGAAGCAGAACCAACCCCTACCGCCATTCCAACGGAAGCAATGAAGAAGGCAATCGGCATCACGACCGTAATAACAGCAATGGCAATAGGACCAATAAAATTTCCAACGAAGATGGTATCGACCACAAGGTTCAGCGACATGACCAAGATGCCAATAGCGGCTGGAACTGACTGGGAAACAATTAACTCGGAAATGGGTTTGGTGCCTAACTCTTCGGATGCGTTCTTCGACATGTGGTGGTTTAATGAAAATTTAAATTGAAATGAAAATTAAAAAAGCCTTCTGTCGTGGTACTCGTTCCTAAGGCTGTAAGGCTTCGTTTTTTATTAGGAGGGTTGATTTTAGTAATCTATAAACTAGTTTTTCTTTAGTTTATTCCTTAACTGTTAGATAGTCTCTGAAAGCTTTCCCAGGTAAAATATTCGACTCCTTTATTTTCTATGAAAACATTCCTGGCCATTGCCTCTCCAAGTTGAGAAACTTTTACACCTTTATATTTTTTCAATCCACCAAAGAATAGCTTATCAATTACTGGCCAAACTGCAAGCGTAACTCCTTGAGTAAAACCGTACCTATTTGTCGGAGTTAAAATCATAGAGGGCTTAAAGACACTGAATCTTTCAAAATTAAGCTCATCGATAGATTCTACTAATTCACCTTTTGAACGCAAGTAAAATGAACTAGATTTAGAATCAATTCCAACGGAGGCCAGTAGTTCAAAATGGCTCAGGTTTGCAGTTTTACAAGCTTTCGCAAAATCATAAACAGCATTCTTATCTATTTTTAAGAATTGATCCTTTCCCATTTTTGAGGGCTGTCCGACTCCTAAGGTACAAATCGCTGTATGATGACCGTCTAAAAGAGAAGAGTAAGTTTCGGGATCGAAAATATCTATATGATATTGTTGCAATTTAGGAGATTTAACACCCTCCAAATCTCTTCTCCCTAACAGTGTCAGTTGATCAAGCTCAGGAATTTCTAACAAGGTATTTACAACTTCACTACCCACGGCACCAGTAGCCCCCATCATTACTATTTTCATAAGTCAACGTTTTGTTATTTAGTTTTTAAATCAATCAACTTTCGTATCAAAACCATTTGCCCGAGATGATAATAAGTATGCTCAATCAGAACATCAATATTTCGATAGTAAGTGCCATAAGCTTCTTTTACAAAGATAGCATGTAGTTCTTCATCAGACTTTTTTTCGACAGCTACCGCGAAACGTTCTGCATTATCAAAATACCTTTCAAGCCGCTTTTCCCATTCCTCTTGCGATTGGAGCGGAGGCATATCAAAGCTAAATTTATCACTAATTTCTAATGCCCCACCTTCCAAAACCTGAAGAACTCCTGCCACATAATAATTAATGTGAAAAGCTAACGCAGCAATGGTATTCAAATCTGCAACCTTAGTTGTCGCCTGCTCAAAATTCGTCTTCAATAATTGATCTCTAAAATTCGTATTCGCCACCCAGGTCCCATCAAGCAACACTTCCCGAAGACGACTGGCCAGTTGATTAGATAACATGATTAATGAAAATTAAAATTAAAAATCACTCAGTTCTAGCTAGGAAGGACTACGTCGAACTACACCTCTTGTGCAAGCCCTCTTCTACCATCTTCCACCCTTTTCCAACCTTTCCCTAAAACACCTCCGGCAAGCCCAAGACCCCACCATAAATAAAAACCTTCAGCTCCGCAGGACTAATCACATACTCATTCGTCAAGTTAGTTCGCAAGTCATAAATAATACTGCCGCGTTCGTACACCCGAATGATTTTGTTTTGTTGTGTCGTATTCAGTGTTTGTCCATTTTTGAGAATATCCAATCGAATCAGAATAGGATTTTTGTGACTGCGGTGAAATAAATGAACCCCAGCTTCCTGCTCAAAGAAATCAGCGATGTTGTACCACTTAGTAGAGATTTCGTTTTTATCTCTGGAGAAAGGAATATCCATATCCTCTAAAAGGCTGACATACATTAATGTTAAATCCTCTTGTTCCTGTTCATGATCCAAATCTGTGAGCGGAGTGAATTTAAGAACTAGATCATCTTCTTTATTACTTAAAAAACCTCTGGCGAATAACTTCATGAAGCGAACCGACAGATAGTAATTTAAAAACTCGGAGTCCTCCGTTGCAAAGCGATTGCTTTTGTATTGATAACCTTCTTTGATTGAATCAAGAGCATCTTGTTCAAAGAAGTTGTAGTCTGATTGTTGGGAGGTTGTTACGGTACCTGCCTGTTCTCCGGCGGTTTGTAAAACGAAGTTAGATTTCAACCTGATAGGAGTCAGTACCTTTTCTCTGATGAAATTACTGCCATAAGCAAGCGAGAGTTCCGTAACATCTTCTTTCAACTGACTCAATAAATCTTTGAAATGAAAAGGCATCCATTTTAGATTCTGGTCAGTTTCTATAAGGGCAGTGTCCTGCAAATCTTCACGGTAACGAACCCGTTGTTCTACCTTTTTCAAAACATCAATTAGCTTATAATAAAAGGAACGACCTTTTCCTTCTTCTGGAAACTCAGGAAATGTAATTGTATTGTTAGGACTTACAAACTCAAGAGGAGTGATGTGTGGCTGCAATCGTTCGTTTTCCCAACCAATTTCAAAAACAACAGGAAGATTGGAATAAGAAGAGATCAGTTGTTCTGCTGACAGCGCAGTCAGGTCTCTTTCTATTTGTCGCTTCAAAGCACGGCCACCCATCTTTTCGTCGAAGCCACGTTTGGCGACCCATTCCAATGCCTCAGGTGAAATATTGAGTATGGTTGTTCTGCGCACAAAACCATCTCTTTGGAGTAGTTCTTTTATTTGTAAGCGTGCAATCCGCAGAATATCAGGGAATTGCAAAGGCTCGAAAATTACGATCCTATCAATTCGATTAATAAACTCTGGGCGGAAACGATTCTCCATTGCCTTTCGGTAAATGGCGCCGTCATCGCGCGAAGCTACGTCATAGCCCAAACGCGCGGCCACTTCCTGCGCTCCGATGTTGGAAGTCATAATGATAATCACATTGGAGCAATCAACGGTACGCCCCAGTTTATCCGTCAAACGACCTTCATCTAATAATTGTAAAAACAGATCATGTACACTAGAATCCGCTTTTTCAATTTCATCCAATAATAAAATATTGAAAGGTTGATAACGTAGTTTTTCTGTAAGTAAACCATCTGGATTAAAGTAGTCTCCAATCAAACGATCCACAGAACCTGGCGTATTGAATTCGTTCATGTCGAAGCGCGTTAGCTTCTCCTCGTCACCCATCAGGTAGTTGGTCAAAACCTTAGCGGCCTGTGTTTTTCCAACACCGGTAGGACCGATGAACATCAAAGAACCCAGTGGCTTTCCAGGGGTATTTAACTTCGCTTTTATAATCGAAACGATATCTGTGAGGGCATCCACAGCATTGTTTTGTCCTACCAGATTTGCATCAATGACTTCTCTGATTTCTTCTTTGGTCAAAGTTATTGAGCCATCGAAAATGTATTCGTTCAGACGACTCTGTTCTTCAAACTCTGCACGAACCTGCGGACTGTCAATGGTTTGAAAACGATATTTCGTACTCAGCTGATTCATCAATCGAAGAATAGAACCGGGGAGTGCCTGCCCTTGCAAATAAGTTCTTTGCAGATTGATTAATTGCAAAATTCCCTGAATGGTAAATTCACAATTTTGACGCTGCTCTAACAGCCTACGATTTTCTAACACTATTCTTACAGAGGTCTCATAGTCAGGCTCCGGTATGCGAATCAGTTGAAAAAGATCACTGAATCTTCTGTCTTTTTCCTGAACGACTTTCCACTCAGAAGGGGAGGCCAGCAAAATTAATTGAAGTGAACGATTTTCAATATAAGGTTTTAGCAAATCGCTTAGGGTCATACTATTCTGACCAGACTCACCGATTCTAAGTAAAGACACAGGGTTGTCCGTCACCAGTACGTCAGGAGGCAAATTCAAATTAGAATAACTGTTCCTTTTAATAATAAAATCAAGAATGGCCTCCATTCGTTTTTGCCACCAACCGACATAGCTCATTCCTGAGATGACTCGATTGGGTTCTATCTGCCACACTTTTCTAGGAAGTTGACTTTTATCGTTTTTTTTGAAATTGGATAGGTATCGAAAAATAACTTCTTCTAAGATGCTCTGTTTGCCCACTCCTTTTTTTCCAATGAGTACAAAAGGAATATTCTGTGGCTGATAAGTTAGTTGTAAGACTCTTGTTACAATATCTTCTCTTAGTTGAGCACGTTGCAAACTACCAGGGAATTTACTATTCAGATCTGTTCCAATCTTGGCAAGCTCGGCAGCGCCTTTGAAAATCTGACTTTCATGCGTGTGTGAGAAGAAACCGTTTTGTTGTTGTTTTAGGAACTTGAATTTTCCCTGCTCGATGGCCTGGTTCATCTTTATGGTTGTCACGAAAGTTTCCTTTGGACTGTAGTACTCTTCTATGTTGAAGAATTCTCCTTTTCGTTTTCGCAAATCCCGAATCTTCTTTTGCAGAATTTCAGTGACCTCCGCTACATCAATATTTTTTTCAGTGGATGGTCTTTCGGAAATACACATGTAGTTATCAAAATGCGGAAAATAATTGATCGCCAGATTTTTTAATACAAAGCGACCTACTGCAAAGTTTCCACTGACATATCCTTTACCGGAACGGAAGGAGAGGGGCAGCACTTTGAACTGCAATTCAGGGTTGAATAAATACCAAAGCAGGCCATCCGCCGAAGAGCGACTGAGGGTATATTCCTTGAAAGACTGGGCAATCTCTGACTTCATACGCTGCACCGCCACTTCATAGCGTAAGCGGCTAACGATAGGTTCAGGAAAAAACAAAGGTCGTAGAAAGTAGTACAAGCGGTCATCTACTTTTTTGTTTTCTACAAGGATGGGGAGCTGTATATTAACGTATTCCAAATGATTCAAAATGGTGAATAGCAAAGCTAACTTTCTGAGGTGGAAATTTTAAGTTTTTTGTTAAAAATAATCCTTTTGTTTCTCAACAGGTAGCCTTGTGTTATTGTCAAGCATTCTAAAATGAAATTCTAAAAAGCACCCAATCTAAGTTTCATCCTGACTCATCTAAATTCCATCCACACAGATCTGAAAAAGTGGAATTTCATCGATGTTCTTTGCTTATTTGTAGAAACGAAACAGCAGCTGAGTTTTGTTCTAACAGTTTCTAACAATACGTTTACATCACGCTTTAAAACTAGGAAAATGAAAAAAAGAATGCAATTTGAGTTCCCGCCAACAATGATAAAGCCATTGATCACCTTCGGTCTTGTATTAATCGCAATAATCGTTTTTAATCCACTGGGGTACAATTATTTAGGTTATCG
>JBGCDT010000548.1:0-11733 GCA_045105695.1 Saprospiraceae bacterium
ATATATTTGAGTGTAACTAAGGTAGAAGCGGATCTAGTGACTTTACCGAGTCTGTTTGATGGAAGTGATGATTACTATTCTTACGAAACTAAATTGCAACGACTGGATTTGATTGGGAAAATTGTTGGACGTCAGTTTAGCAGTAAGTTGGAGGAGAATACCATTCTGGAAGTGATCTACGGAAAAGATACTATTACTGACGAAGTGGATAGTAAGTATCAGGTACCAAAAGGATCGACCATCGGTTTTATTGTAACTGAGAAGGGAGGAGGCTCTGTGCCGATTCCGAATCTGATTTGTCAGAAATATGATGCAGCTACTTTTGTCATTGGTAATTATAATCTGAACATTGGTTCTGTTATCAAAGACGCAACTGTTACCAATGAAACTACTGCCTACATTTATAAACAAGTCCCTCGCTATAGAGCTTCTGGTTCTGTTCGGGTGGGCGAACAGATTGATATTTATCTTACCCAACGTCGCCCAGAGAATTGTGGCTCTGATGATTTCAACATTGAAGATTTGAATGATGAGGAAGAAATAGAGGAGTCTGAATCTACTTCTTCTGGACAGAAGCCCTTGTTAGTGCCACCTCCAAATTCGGAACAGGAGAATGAGGATTTTTAGTCTTTAGTGTGCTTTGTTCTCATAAGGTTTATTCAGCATTGTGAAACTAATTTTTGAGATAACCAGCACTTTTATCCCAAGGACTGTCCTTCATCTAACAAGTACGGCCAACCATCTTAATCAAGCATCCGTTAATAAGCAACAAAGATTTTCCTTTTCCGTTTTTCCATATGTTCGGACGTCTTAACAACGAGCTGGACCTACATTAAAACATTGTAATTAAAACACAATACACCCTGATGCGTATTTTCCTACTTTATATTCCCATTCTTCTATTTACTCAAACTATATCTGCTCAAGTACAATTCGAACCATTGGGTAGCAACCCGGTGTTGCAGAGAGCTGCTGCTAAAAAGCAACAGGAGCAGTTGAAGATCTTTAAAAAACTAGCTGGTGAGGAAGAAGTTAATTTTCAAACTCGTGCTTTGGATTGCGACAATATAGATGGTGCTTTTATAGATGGAGAAACGCTTTATGTTGCGGCGGGAGATTCAATTAAGATTTGTTACAACATTGAAGTCTACGATACTGTAGCAGATATTAGTGGCGGGCTAGATCATGGAACGAGTGCGTTCAACGGGAGTTGTATCGTATACTACGCAGACCCCATCGTGACCCTTGGCTTAGGAGATGTCCTTTCTCCTCAATTTTGCCCAGACCAAGATCCTGCAAACTGTTTTGATTTTTCTTTTCCGATAGTTGTGAAAAGAGCGGATATGCAGTTTTCCTTTCCATTACAAACTTTAGTTCAAGATGAAATTATCGAAATTTGTATTGATGATGTACAGTTGGAAGGAGAAGAGATTGATATTTCTAGAGTGAATCCTTGTCAGATGGATCTGCTGGGCGAGGTATATAATGGTGTGATTAGAGATACTTGTTTTGTTTATGCGGCTAGCCGTTTTGCAGAGGTAGATTCTGTTTGTTATGAAATCTGTGATGAATACTGCATTTGTGATCAGTATACGTATTACTTTAATACGATCACTACACCAGCTCCTTTTCCTTTTATGGACGACTTCTCTTATGACGGCCCTTACCCGGACGGGATCAATTGGTTGAATGATAATGTTTTTATAAACGCAACGATGGGTTTTCAACCTCCATCTGTAGGGGTCGCTACCTTTGATGGATTGGATGAAACGGGAACTCCATATGGTTCAGGTTTGTCTCGTTCCGATTTTTTAACGTCTAGTTATTTTACGTTTGATGAAGATGATGATGAGATATGGTTGAGTTTCTGGGTGCAAAATAAAGGATACAGTTATCCATCGAATCCAGGAGATTCTATTATGGTAGAATTCAAAAATAAGAATGGAGACTGGATTCATAAAAGAGGAGTAAACGGAGAAAATTTACTTAACGATGAATTTATACCATTTGAATTTTACAAGATAGAAGTCGCAGATAATTTTATAGATACTTTTCTATTTGATGGATTTCAGTTTCGCTTTGTCAATAACGGAAATAGCAATACGGTACAGGATACTTGGCATCTGGATTACGTCAGACTGGACCAAGGCGAACCCGATGAAACGTTTAATGACTTAGCTTTTAGTGCGCTGCCTTCTGATATTTTGGAACATTACTCAAGTATGCCTTATTGGCAATTTGAGGGATTTGCTGAAGAAGAAGTAAATGATACCATGTTGGTTGAAATCAGTAACCTATTCGGCATGGCCACTCAAGCGAATGATACAGAGGTTCGTCATGAAGAACTTACAACAGGTACCGTTTTTACAGAAACCTTTGAGGTAGAAAATACGCCGACGCTGATTGGTTCATTGGAATATTTGAGCTTCATGCGTTTTGTTCCTCCGACTCCTTTGAGTAATTTAGAAACGACTTTAGAAAATGAGTTCTCAGGAGCAGACTATCTCGAAGTAGAGAGAACTTATGAATTGGTTTCTTCTAATTCACAGGCGACCGCCTTTGATGATGTACTCAGAAATGATCAGGTGAAACGCATTACCTACTTCGATAACTATTTCGCTTATGATGATGGCTCAGCGGAAGCCGCAGTATCTCTTCCTAATAGTATTGGGCCTATGGTCGCCGTACGCTTTCATGCCAATGTAGCAGATACTCTTAGAGGCTTTAGTATGCATTTCCCACATTATGGAGGGGCCTCAGAAGATGATCTTTTTAATATCAAAGTATGGGTGGGGTCATTAGACTCAGATCCTGTTTATGAAGATGATTTGATTAGACCCTATCTTTTGGATATCGCTTTTGATAGTTTGCAAGGGTTTACCACTTACCGCTTAGAAGACTTTGATAATATACCAACTCCTGTTGCTATACCTGCTGGTGATTTTTTCATAGGTTGGCAAAATGCCTCTTCTTTAAAACCAGTTCGTGTGGGTTGGGATAGAAATACACCTAATGCTTTTGTGAATCAGTTTTATGCTAATAGCTCTACAGGGCCTTGGGTAACAACCGCTGATGAAGGTGCTTATATGCTTAGAGCTGTCGTAGGATCAGAAACACCAGGGGTGACGAAGAATAAAGAGACGGAAGCACTGACGGGTAACATCAAAGTCTATCCAAATCCAGCTTCTGATCAATTGTTCTTCCAACTTGCAAGCGGAAATTTTGATGATTACGAATTGTCTCTACACAGCATCTCAGGACAAACGATCTTGCAGCAGCATCTGACCGATCAACTAAACGTTAGTCATCTGCCAGCGGGAATATATTTTGTACAATTGAAAAACAGAGACAATGGAGTGATGCAGGTAGAGCGGGTCGTTTTGGTGGATTAAATATTTACTAATTCAATTATTAAAACCCTACATTTGCATTTCAAAAAACAATACTACTACATATGGATATTACAGTTCAGGAATTAAAAGAAAAGCTAGACAACAAAGAAGATTTTGTATTCATAGACGTACGCGAAACTCATGAATATGAGGAGTTCAATCTAGGGGCAACATTGATTCCCCTCGGATCTGTAACTGGAGCTATTGCTAACTATGAAGATCAGAAAGATAAACTGGTCGTTGTGCATTGTCGATCTGGAGCAAGAAGTGCGATGGCAAAGCAGCTCTTCCAAGAGTCTGGTTTCAAAGACGTTCGAAATTTAACGGGCGGTGTGTTGCATTGGCAATCTGTTTTCGGAAGCTAAATTTTGAAAAAATGATTTTCCGAAAGGCTACCAAAAGTGATCTTAGGGCCATTGTTCAGATGCTGGCTGATGATAAGCTTGGGCAGTTGCGGGAAGATTTTCAGGAGCCTTTACCTAAGCAATATTTTGATGCTTTTGAAAATATTGACAGTGACCCAAATCAGAATCTGATGGTCATTGAAAACGATGAGAAGGAAGTCGTTGGGACTTTGCAATTGTCTTTTATTCCCTACCTCACTTATCAGGGTGGAATCAGAGCGCAGATAGAAGCGGTGAGAATTCGAAAGGACTATAGAGGGAAGGGCCTTGGGGAGAAAGTCTTTAAGTGGGCCATCAAAACAGCTGCTGAAAAAGGGGCACATTTGCTCCAACTGACCACAGATAAAAAGCGACCGGAAGCCATCAGGTTTTATCAAAAATTAGGCTTTGTTGATTCGCATGAAGGGATGAAATTACACTTTAAAAAGTAAGTCAATCCGATAGCTGCGAATTTATAAAGAAAACTGAAAACGCTAGCATAACTCAAAGTCTTGTCTAATAAACGTTACGCTACCTAAGGCAATTCCTAAACTTTAATATACTCTTAACATATTATAGGTGTAAATTCTTTTGCATATATAAATGTATTGTTACCTTTGCCCCCTCAAACGAAATAGGAGGTTTTTTTTAAGAGAGAATTAAAGCGTTTTAGAGCAAGTAAAGCCCTCCTTCTCAAATCAATTCAGTATAGATAAAGTGCAGATAAGTTGTGACGATGTCATGAAAAATTGTGCTAATCAGAAGTCCACAAAATATTATTGGAAACTTTTAAATCAAGGGTACGTATGCGAAACAATAAAGCGTGCTAGGTTTAGCTATGTCTGTTTAAGTTAAATTCGACAAACAGCTCTGTTGCTAAAAACGATCCTTGCAATCTCTGAAATTTTTATTTTTTCTTTTATATAGTTTGGTAAATTAAATCCATCAAAATGAGCTTGAAAAAACAATTTAGTAAATCAAAGTGTAAAGTGACTTTCACTTTACCAAAGAATGCCGTTGCTGGTGCGAAGAACGTAAAAGTACTCGGTGAATTTAACGAATGGAATCCTGAAAATGCAGTGAAAATGAAATCTGCTAAGGACGAATTCAAAGCTGTTGTAGAATTGCCAGTAGGTAAAGACTACCAATTCCGTTACCTCGTGAATGACTGCATTTGGGAGAATGACTGGAACGCTGACAACTACGTAAGCAGCCCTTACGATGGTATCGACAACTCTGTTGTTTTCGTTCGTGAAAACATGACGACTCGCAAGCCGGTTACAAAAGCTACTGCTACAAAAAGAGCAGCTACTAAAAAGCCTGCAGCTAAGAAAACTGCTGTTAAAAAAACAGCTACTAAAGTAAAAGCAACTGCTAAGAAGGTAGTGGCTAAGAAAACTACTGCTACAAAAGCTAAGAAAGACAACTTAAAGAAAGTTGAAGGTATCGGACCGAAGATCGAAAAGATGTTCAATGAAGCTGGTATCACTACTTTCTCTATCTTATCTAAAACGAAGGTAACTGCACTTAAGGCTATCCTTAAAGCTGCTGGACCTCGTTACACAATGCACAACCCAACAAGCTGGCCTGCACAAGCTAAGATGGCTGCTAACGGCGACTGGGATAAGTTGTCAAAGTGGCAAGATGAGTTGAAAGGCGGTAAGTAATATTCTGTCCGTTTTTTCTAAGAATAAAAAAAGGCACTGCTCGTTTTAGAGTGGTGCCTTTTTGCGTTTTGGAAAGGTTGGAAAGTATCTTGTTCTAAGGATTCCATAAAAGAGTTCTAAATATAATTCTATCGAAATGTTTAAATATAAATTCATGAAAAAACAAATTACACAAATAAGCTATTTACAAATCCTTGCCTTTCTACTCTTTTCGATCATATTTTCTAACAATGCTTTTACGCAGACACCATTCGTTGGTATCTGGGAAGGAGCTCTAGAAGGACAAGGGATGAAAATTGACCTCAGTTTTACGATCTCTGCTGAAGACAAAAATCAACTGAGTTGTACGATGGATATACCAATGCAAGGAGCAAAAGATATTGCGGCCTCTGCTATAACGACCAAAGGTCAGAAGCTGTCCATCTCCTATGAAATGATGAGCGCGAGTTATGAAGGGCAATTATCAAAGGATGAAAAAGAAATTCAAGGAACTTGGTCACAGCATGGAATGGAACTGGAATTGAATTTAACGAAAGTGAGAAAAGCTAAAGGAGCACCGGTAAGACCACAAGAACCAACAGAGCCATTTCCTTATGAGATTACTGAACTACATTTTCATAATGAAGCAGCTGATCATATTGAATTGGCGGGGACACTTACGATGCCAGAGGGAGAGGGACCCTTTCCGGCAGTAGTACTGATCTCTGGTTCAGGTCCACAGAACAGAGATGAAGAACTGATGGGCCACAAACCTTTTTGGATCATAGCAGATCATTTTTCCAGAAATGGGATTGCGGTGCTTAGATATGACGACCGAGGGGTGGAATATTCACAAGGAGACTTTTCGACGTCAACCTCAGCTGATTTTGCAAGTGATGCCGCTGCTGCTGTTCAATTTTTAAAACAAAACCCTAAAATCAAATCTGACGAAATCGGTCTATGTGGCCATAGTGAAGGAGGGATGATCGCTCCTATGGCTGCGGCTAATTCAGACGATTATGCCTTCTTAGTGTTGATGGCTGGGCCAGGACAGAATATTGTAGAACTATTGTTATTACAATCGGAATTGATCTCCAGATCAATGGGGGAGACCGAAGAGAATATTAGAAAAGGGACGGAGTTGAATAAAAGAATCTATCCGATAGTAGTGGGCGAAGGAAGTCAAGACGAGCGAAAAGCGAAGCTGAAACAATTACTTAAATCCGATTACGAAAACAGCACAGCAGAAGAACAACGACGGCAGGGTTCTTATGAATCTAAATTTGCTCAAATGGAGCGGCAACTCTTCAACCCGTGGATGGAATACTTCCTTAAGTATGATCCTATTGTGAATCTAAAAAAAGTAAGTTGTCCGGTACTGGCGATAAATGGCGAAAATGATTTGCAAGTAGCGCCCAAGGAAAACTTATCAGGTATTAGGGCTGCACTGGAGGCTGGGCTTTGTGATGATTTTACCATTAAAGAATTCGAGGGATTAAATCATTTATTCCAGCATAGTGAGACGGGCTCGCCGATGGAGTATGCTCAAATAGAAGAGACCATAGCTCCTGAAGTATTGAGTTTTATGACTACCTGGATACAGGATCAAGTAAAGTAAACCAAAGTTTGTTCATTAAGAAAGCCTCTTCTGCGATAATTGTGGGAGAGGCTTTTTCTATAAAATAAGATATTTCTAATGTAGTAAATGTGACTAGTTAGTAATCACGTCGTATAAATAATGTACATAAGATAAGTGCAACTGTTTAAGTGTGTGTTTATATTTATTCGTTGTTTTTGCACTTAAAATAAAACAATATTCACAAGTCTTGTACATTATCACCACTATTTGGTTGATGACTGAAAACCTTAAAATAGGCATGGTCGGGAAATCTGTTTACATTTGATGCTTAGTGTAAACATGATACTTAGCGGAATATCTTGAAATATTCCCATGAACAAAACTCCCCATCAATTGGCCAATGAACCATTTATTTAGACTATTAGAACCGCGTTAAATGTCCAAATTGAAAATTTTAATTATTGAAGACGATATGTCCTTTGCATTGGAACTGGAAATGATGCTGGCAAAAGATTATGACGTACTTCCTATCGCTAAGAGTGTCGAAAAGGCAATGACTATTTTCAACAATGAAAAAGTAGACCTCATTATCTCTGATGTTTTTTTGGAAGGAGAGGCGACTGGAGTTGATTTGATCAAGCAGATAAAGACCACCGATATTCCTATAATCATGATGACCTTCTCCAAGGATGAGGCATTGTATAGCAAGGCTAAGTGCAAAAATCTGGTAGGATATCTCGTAAAACCTTTTGATAAACTCACATTGATATCAACCATGGATAGGGAAAAAAAAAAAAAGAAAAAAGCGAAAGAAAGTATTGACTCAGTGGGTGCCTCTGAAGGTCAGATTTATAGTGATAGCTTTTTTATCAGAACAAATAAGCAACTCGTAAAAGTTTTTGTAAAAGATATTAATTGGATCCAATCGGATGGTAATTATTGCTTAGTCGTAACGAACAGTAGAAAGTATGCTATTAAGCTTTCACTAACTAAGCTCTTAAAGAAGCTTCCAGCAGGTGATTTCATACAGGCTCACAAAAGATATATTGTCCAATTAGGAGCGATCACTCAGATCGACACCTCCGCTAGTAAATTATACGTCGAAGAAGAAATAATTCCAATCGGTCGAAAATATAAACCACAGTTACTGGAAAACCTTGAACGGTTTGTTTAATTGATGTTCCTATCACTAACCTAACTTTCATCCTCTACTATGAAGCAGTTGATCAACTTTTAATTGTTTGGTAAAATTCTTAAACTTACTTTTAGATAAGCACTTAAAAAAGAATTTATAATCATAAAGATTTCAAAGATTAAGTAACTAGGTTTAATGTAACAAGCATGTTCAAGCCAACTCAATTTGAGTTGGCTTTTTTCTTTGCCTTCACAACACTAGGGATTTAAAGTATTGCCTGCAAAGCAAATTGTTTCTACTCTTGCTAAATAAGTTGAAATACTTTGCCAATGATACCCTTCATCCTCAGACAAATACAAGTTTCCATTCGCTGTTCCAAAAACTAAAACCTGATTTTTTTTTGCGAAAGCATGTCTATAGACCAAGTCATAACAATACTCTTGCGGAAGCCCTTCTCTTTGCGCTTTCCAACTTTTTCCACCATCTGAAGTATGGTGAACTGTCAGGGCTAAGTTAGAAGGAACTCGTTCTAAATCACTTATAGATGGAATCACCCAAGCCTTCATTGGATTGTTATTATCTATAACTAATGAAAAGCCATAATGCGGGATTTTGTTTTCGTCAGAAACGAGGCTCCAATCTTCTCCACCATTGGTTGACCTAAAAATCCCGCAATGATTTTGTTGCCATAAAATACTTGGGGAACTCTTACATTGTAAAACCAGATGTGGGTCATGACCAATCTCCACATTTGGATTAGGAAGGTAGGCAGAGATTAGTCCATTGTTTTTGGGAAACCAATTCTTTCCACCATCCTCTGTTTTGAAAACACCTGCACAAGATACAGCAACGTATACCTGGTTTGGATTCCTTGGGTCCACCACAATAGAATGAATAAAAGGATGATCTCTTCCTGCTCCAAACCATTGATTGCCGTCCTCTCGACTGGGATGAGACCAGAGGCTTTCTACTAATTCAAAAGGAGCATCTTTTGTCGGACTGTAAAATAATCCACCCGGTTCTGTACCCATCCACATGGCATCTGAATTATCATCAGCAGCTTGGAGACACCAGATTTTTTTGAGAACAGCAGCTTTGCCATTACTTAATTGAGCAGTAGCAGGATAGGAGGGGACAGAGTACTCCTGCCAGCTATTTCCAGAGTCATCAGAAACATATAGCTTTTGGCCCCAATGACGATGATTGATACCAACCCACCAACGACCAGTCGTAGGATGTTCATAAACACAGGAGACCGGTAGACCTCGAAAATGATCTTTTGAAATTTTCCAAAGGCTATTTTCCTTTGTCAATTCTAACAATCCTTTAGCGGTCCCAACGAGTACGATTCCCTTTTCTTTTTTTGATTGATCCAATTCCCTGATTGATTTTGTTCGAATGTTTTTACTTTGCGTAAATATAAATCTAAAAAACAGAAGAGATGAAAGAATTATTTTCGACAGTAAAGGAATGGATCGCGTCTGATAAAAGATTTGCAATAGCTACTGTGATAAAAACCTGGGGTTCATCGCCTCGCTTAGTGGGTTCCTCCATGCTTATCGCAGAGGATGGTTCTATGGCTGGATCGGTAAGTGGTGGCTGTGTCGAAGGTGCAGTGGTGAAAGCTGCAAAAGAATTGCCTGACTGGCTTGTGCCAACAGACAGCTTAGAAAGTGGAAGAGGAACTGTTCTTGATTTTGGAATTTCGGATGATGAAGCTTGGGCGGTAGGCCTTAGCTGTGGAGGAAAGCTACAAGTCTATGTGGAGCCATTTATTGCTTTTTCAGAAATAGAAGGGGAACAAGAGATATGGAAAAATTTAGAAAAATCATTGGAAAGTAATACCGCTTCCATTTTAGTTTCAAATATATCGGATGAAAAACAAAAGCACTATTTAGTTTTTCCAGATGGCCAAATCATTGGAGAAACATTGCCCAAAGAGTTTATAACAATAGTTCTACAAAGCTACCAAGATCGTAAGAATCAAATTGTTGAGTACGAAAACGATAACTATTTCATTCAACTTTTTCCACCTCAAAATAAGCTCATTGCTATAGGCGCTGCTCATATCACGGTGGACTTAGTAGACCTTGCGAAGCAATTTGGTTTTGAAACCATAATCATCGATCCACGCGGCGTATTTGCCAATAAGACTACATTCAATACCTCTCCTGATCAGATCTTCGAAAAGTATCCAGTAGAAGTACTTCAAGAGTTGACTTTAGATGAATATACTTATGCGGCGGTATTATCCCATGATCCAAAAATTGACGACAATGCATTGCAAATTTTATTACGATCAAAAGTTGCCTACGTAGGAGCACTCGGAAGTAGAAGAACACATGCAAAAAGAGTTGCTCGCTTAGAAGCAGCTGGATTTACGGAACAAGAAATTAGCAGAATAGATGCGCCTATTGGACTAGATATTAATGCGAAGACGACTAAGGAAATTGCCCTTAGTATTATGGCAGGGATAATAAAGGAAATGAGAAGTTAGAAAGGAAGTCTTTTGGAATTAGACTTTAGTCTTTGGTCCCAAGAAGCGCGGACCAAAGACTAAAGACCATTGATTATTGTTTTACAAACGGACGACTAAATGTTCCAGCCTCTGTTTGCGCATGAATGTAGTAAATACCGTTTTGTAAATTACTTGTTGAGACCAAGTGTGTTTTATCGTTGATGTTTTTCTCTTGAAGAATGAGTTGCCCCAAATTATTATAAACCTGAATATCTAACAATGTACTTACATCTGATTGGACCGTGAGTAAGTCCTGCACAGGATTAGGAAAAACTGTGATGCTTTCTTCTTTTGTAATATTATTGTTAGAAGTTTCGATGTCTTCACCGTATTTGCTGAAGAAGCGCCAGATTTCAATGGTGGCGTTTACATCTTGATTGGTCGCACCATTGTTCGGAATTGGTAAGGCAGCTCCGGGCCAGGTATGTCCTCCATCTGTAATTTTGTAAAAAATAACTTCCCGGTCAGTATCACAATCGGTATAGCTGATTCGGATCGCTGAAGATTGGTCATTCGTGGGACTCTCTTCTATAACTGTGGTGTCCGGTGTATTCGCACATTCGTTGTGATCTATCCAATAGGCGATAACATCCTCAATTGGAGCAGCCACATTAGAACCATCATAAGCAACCACCCCATCGTTAGTGCCGTGAAACTGCATAACTGGTATTGTACGACTAGGCGTGCAATTGTCCAGTTCTGCAGGTACAATGCTTCCCGTAACAGAGGCAATTGCCTGGATTCTATCCGTCAACTCACACGCCAGCTTATAACTCATATATCCTCCGTTGGACATCCCGGTAGAATAGACCCTCCCTAAGTTGATATTGTAATTGGCGTGAATGGTGTCAATGAAACGGTCTATACAGCCTAGATCATCAACTTCTACAGGAGGAATAGGGAAATTCACATCCCAACCCTGACCTAGCCCGAAAGGGTCTGTCCCATTGGGATGACAAAGAATAAAATTAGCCGTATCAGCTACAGCTGTGAAAGCTGTATAAAATCCCTGCTGTGCGCCATTCGATCCCAGTCCATGCAAATTGAAAACCAGCGGCCATTCTACACCTGGTTCATAAT
>JBGCDT010000549.1:0-3530 GCA_045105695.1 Saprospiraceae bacterium
GTTCTGAATAGTCAATCTCATCATCTCCATCGTCAAGGTTTTCTACTTGCCATAAATAACTAATGACGTCCTCTCCTCCAAAAGTGTGAAAATAACTAGCATCGCAACCAAAAGGAGGATTGATAGTGTAAGGAGTATAACAGCTGAAATAATCCTTAAAAAAGATATCACAGCAGAGGTAGAATAAGGTTTTTGCTGTAACAAACGCAACAATAGCTCCTGTGATTATACCTACCACTGCGGGGTCTCCTTCATAAAAATAGATCATATTACCCGTGGCATCAACCATACAGACTGGGGTGCCATTTGGGTTTGAAGCGGCAATGGTTCCGGCAACTATTCCTGCAATTATAGCAGGAGTTGCAGCAACCAATACACAAATTGCAGATTGCCACCACTCATCGCACTCGCTATCGTTTCTTTCCTCAGCAGAAACGCTGTTCCACTTGGTCCAAGCTACCTTGTGGTGATATTCAATGGCAGCTCGCGAAGTACCAACTAGGCCAAATAGCATTTCTTTTTCCACTCCCGCGTAAATATTGGAGTTGGCAACATCATTTTCCTTCTGCTGTAGCCCCAGCAAAATGTCATCTAGATTAGTGCTACTTGTAATAATATTTTCAAGATCTCGTTTGAATTGTTCGCCCGAATTAATTAAGGCAGTTTGATCAGGAAAGCCTTGCCGATAGTTGTCCATCATTTTATCGAATCCAATAGTTTGATAATCATTGGCGACTTGGGCGGCTAAGTCATCGCTGCTTAGTTCTGACCCATCAGGCTGGGTAAAAAGATAGACTGGTAGGACATCTAAAGGTGCTCCGGATTCTGCACGCCAAAGCCGATCGAGCAGCAGCTTTTCATATCCTTGGAAGGGATTGATGGAGTTGCTGTTGTTTTGAATTTGTTTGATTAAATCCTTTTCAGAAGACGAAATTGGTTTTAGTTCTTCTTTTCCGCAACTGCTGAAATTCCAAGTGGTCATGACCAGTAGCAGGTAGAAAAATAGCTTAATATTTGTAAGTTGCATAACTTAATAAATTTTGATAACCCCCGCATTTATTTTGAGTAGATTTAGGGAAATTCTACAGATTGATTTATTGGTTAATACCCGAGTCCTTTGAAAGGTGAGCATTCCACTTTCTTCTTTTCGGAGGTTTCTTCAATAAAGATTTTTTAAAGCATCATTATTTTTTCTACCTTAGGCCCGTATTTAATTCTTTAAAACCAACTCAAGTCTTCATGCGTTTTTCTTACCAATGCCCCAAGTGTTCTTCCCATGATGTATTAGAAGTCAAAGGTTCCAATATGAATACCATGACCAAGATTCCACTCAATAAGTGGAGTTTCAAACATGCGGTATTGGATCGTTATCTTTGTGCCAATTGTGGATTTACGGAGGAATATGTGCAGCTAACGGATTCGTTTAAACGATGGGCGGCTTCGGAATTGAAAAAACCGGGGAAGCGACATGATGATTATGTATAATTTTGAAAAAAAACAACAGCGATGACCTTAGATAATCTTTTTACCCTGGGAATGCTCGTCTTATTACAAGCAGTTTTGGGTTTTGACAATTTGCTCTACATTTCTTTGGAATCAAAGAATGCACCAGTCGACAAGCAAAGTATGGTGAGAAAGTGGGGGATTGGCTTGGCGATCGTTCTACGATTGGTACTTTTATTTGTCTTACTCTACTTGATTGACTATTTCCAAGAACCAATTTTAAGTATTCATTCTGAGCTGGTTGATGGTAAATTCAATATCCATAGCCTGATCGTTTTGTTAGGTGGTATTTTTATCATTTACACTGCTATGAAAGAAATCTGGCACATGATTGCTCTGGAAGAACACGACGCTACAGAAGAGCGCAAGCCTAAGTCTACGAGGAGTGTTATTTTTATGATCGTCTTGATGAACCTGGTCTTTTCTTTCGACTCCATACTTAGTGCAATGGCTCTTACCGATGTGTTTTGGGTAATGGCTACCGCCATCGTTATTGGAGGGCTCATGATGATTGTACTGGCAGATCGCATCTCTACTTTCTTGGCCCAAAACAGCATGTATGAAGTCCTCGGTTTGTTTATCCTTTTCTTAGTAGGAATAATGCTTCTCTCCGAAGGAGGCCACTTGGCGCATCTCCACTTATTAGGGGCAGAAGTAACGCCCATGAGTAAAGCGACTTTCTACTTTGTGCTGATTATTTTGGTACTAACAGACGTCGTCCAAGGCCGCTACCAAAAGAAACTATTGTCCCAAAAAGAGGCCAATAAGGCAAAAAAATAAAACCCCCAATCACTACAAAGAGTAGGTAAGCATTGACCCAAAAGGGAATGCTTACCTACCCAAAACTAACCAACTCAATACCCAAAACCAATCAACTCACCAACTGATTCTACTCCCAACTCACCATCTCCCCTGGAGAACCACAGCACCATTATCAGCGTGCTTGCCCTGCCGCGATAGTACTCTCCGCACCTAATGCTTGACGAACAAATAGCCAAAGATTTTTCCCATCAATTTGAGCAATGTTGATCGTATTACCACCATCAGCTTCCTGAAAAATATTGGTCATTGCACTATCGACATTGGTTTGTTCCACATCAATATACTGTATGTTTCCGGCTCCTTGGATCGTTACGATGGAGTTGATGGTCGCTGATTCCGCGGTCTGATCTATAGACGCTTCATTATTATTTCCGATAAGGGAGGAGCTATTGCCCCCACCTTGGGATGTACTTTTTTTAAAATACATAAGCCCTGCTTCTACCAGAAGCAAGGCTCGTTAATTTATTATTTATTCTTTTACTGGAGTTCAAATTTTACACGTAAATTGAACGTACTATTAGGAGGAATATCGGCCAAGTCCAATTTTTGGTGGTGCAATTTTTCTTTTGCAAAAGCAACCAAATAATCACTATCTGTATTGATCGCAGTCAACAAAATTTCTCCAGATTCATCTACGGTAAACTGAATATATAATTCGCTTTCTGAAATTCCATGTGCTTTAAGATCTGGGTTTTGTATCATCTTTGTCAACTCAGCCCTGACTTGTGCGTTGCGAGTTTCTACAATATTATTGGCAGACGCAGTAGTACTAAAAAGAGTAGCGGCAATAACTAAAGAACTGAGGATCACAGATTTGAAAGTTTTCATTTGGTAATGGTTTTTATGATGAAAAATAAAATGTTGAAAAAAAAAGAGTAAAGTTATTTGCCTATATCTTAGGAAGTTGAGTTGTTGAATAGTTGTTTTAAAATGACGACGTTTTTTATTAAAAGTTGTCCAGAAAACTTATTCACTATACCAATGCATTACTTCTAACTATCAACGGGGCTTTTAGGTCGACCAATAGTTTTAAGGCAATTGCTATTGGTGTTGTTCCCGCTTTGATGATGACAAGTTGCAATCAATTGGGATGCCATTCCTCTTATTTCGATGGGCGTCGTGGAAATTTCGATAAAGCATTTTCGCATCGACGACTACCTATATATATGACAATTTACTTTAGTACGAGTACCCCCTTTGGGATA
>JBGCDT010000550.1:0-18868 GCA_045105695.1 Saprospiraceae bacterium
GTTTTTTTTTTTTTTTTTGCGATAAAGTTTTCACTGGTGATGTGAGCGAAGGAAGAAGCTTATTGGAGGCTATAGTTAAAAGCGACCTGGTAGTAATGAGTGATGTCCTTAACTTTGACGTATTTCCAAACCCCTTTAAAAACAATTTTAGTATCTACCTAAGGTCAGAGTTAGGGGGGATGAGTAAAGTAGTTATTTCAGACGTTACTGGAACTAACATTTCTTCTGAAAATTATTTACTAGACAGCAGTCAATCAGTAATTGAGATACCAATGGTCATTATGGCACCAGGTCTATATTTTATTTCTGTTATTGACTCAAATAATAATAGAGTCACAAAACGAATAATGAAATTATAATTCTATCTTTAAATATGAAGAAGATTTCGTTAAGAACATTATTTTTATTTCTTTTCTCACTTTTGCTTTTTTACTCCTGTAAAGAAAAAGATAAAGGCCATACCTTAGAAGGGAACTGGCATGTGAAAAAGAGCTTCGAAAGAACCATTTCTGGGATATCAGATGATTCTTACACATCTATTGATTCTGGTACTTTAATCGTGGAAAGCGAAGTTAGCGGAGTACTTAAATCCGCTAACGATGAAGACGAGAATGTGGAGTGGATAAGATATGATGACGAGAGGGAGATCGCGATTTTTATTAAAAGGTTAAATCCAGAGGGAGATATTTACTACGCAAAAATGCGTCATTTCGAGGTCTTGGAAGACGAATACAACTATCATGAATGGATAAAAAAAACCAATGAATTAGGCTTTACTCCAATTGAGCGTTACGAACGCTGGATTTTAACACCTCAGTAAACATTGTCAAATGAAAAATCGAGCGTCATATTTTTTTCTTATTTGTGTATTCTTGTTCAGTTGTAAAGAAGATACACCTAACCAAATTGGTAACTGGAAAGGAACGATCCATGTAGAATGGTATGTTAACGATAGTCTACGTATTTCTGATGAGGAAATAGAGATCAGAATCGAGGAAGATCATACCGGTGGTATGAATAAACCTAATCACTTTCCAGAAGAAGAATTTGAGTGGCAATTTATGGGCGAAGGCGATCAAATACTTTTTATCTTTCGTGAACGATACCCTCAGTATAGAGATTCATTTACTTTTTTCCACCCTTTTAGGATTGGTATTAACGAAAAAAACTACCAAGAATGGATAAGAGAGGAATCACCTGGCTCTAGTGTTTGGTGGAGGATAAGCGAATACAAACTAGAACGAGTAGAATAAAATACCTCAATCAATCAACTCCATCTTCAACGCAAACTTCTAAAAGTATTTGAATTACCAAAAACGAAAAAGCCCGACAAGAACATTCCCGTCAGGCTTTTTATTTTTTTCTAATTCTAAACCACCCTACCCAAAAAACGCATTAATCTTCTCCCCCAATTCCAATCCAATATTCCGCTGCGCTTCCTTAGTTGATCCACCAATATGCGGCGTCAAAGAAATCTTTGCATGGTTTAGCAAGTCTTCACGAGGCGTTGGCTCATTCACAAAAACATCCAAACCAGCACCGCCTACTTTACCACTATTCAAAGCTTCCAAAAGCGCATCCTCATCAATGGTTCCACCACGTGCAGGGTTGACGATAAAAACGCCGTCTTTCATTTTTTTTTTTTTTTCCGCTCCGATACTCGGCTTACCCGTAGATGGAACGTGCAGCGCAATGAAGTCCGCTTTCGCCAACATTTCATCCATCGCAACAGAAGGCAACTTAACAGAAACCGTATTCTCCGCACCGGGGATATTAATGTCGATCTTAACTTCTTTAATGTACAAATCAACAGGCAGTACATTCATCCCAAGGGACAAACCAATACGTGCCGTCTGCTGACCAATTCTACCAATACCGATGATACCTAGTGTTTTACCAGCGAGTTCTGTTCCGCCAGCCGAGTAGCTTTTTTTGAGTTTTTTGAAATCGGTATTTCCCTGAGCAGGCATCTCTCGATTGGCCATATGTACAGAGCGGGCCAAAGTGAAGAAGTGTGCAAAAGCCAACTCGCCCACAGAAGCAGAAGAAGCAGCCGGAGTGTTCATCACCTGAATGTCTTTGCCCTTAGCATAGTCCACATCAATGTTGTCCAATCCAACGCCACCTCTTGCAACGATCTTTAGATTAGGACATTGGTCGATCAGGTCTTTACGAACTTTGGTTGCAGAGCGAACGACGATGACATCGAAATTAGGCAACTTAGCAGGTAGTTCGTCCTGCGCAATTTTATCGGTCTGTACTTCGTGGCCTGCTTGCTTCAGTAGTTCGATGCCGTCTGCGTGCATGCCGTCGTTGATTAATATTTTAGCCATTAGATGAAAGATTTTTTAGTTGAAAAATGAAGCCGCAAATGTAAAGCTATTTGGATTGGAAAGCTACCTTATAGAGGAGGGATTTTAGGAATTAACTTGGAATTCATATCTAACTTTGCGACCTGGTGCAGTAGTAGCCGTGCCAGGGCAACAGTTTGTAAAGTGATGAAAATTTATACTCCATTGCGCTATGAAAAAAATTAGGTAGCCACTTTACGAACTGTTGCCTCCCTCGCCGCTGCTGCACCAGGTCGCAAAGTTTTTATTAGAACTATTACTCCCTTGTAGCTTCCAGCCGTTCTCGCAAATCAGCATTCTCTTCCTTCAGTTCCTTGACTTCTTTTCGAAGCTGCTCATTCTCTTTTTCTAAATCATAAGTATCCTCTGTAGTCTCTACCTCATGACGAGCCTCTTTCTCCTCCATTCCAAAAAGCTGTTTTATATTTCCAATTCCATCTTCACCATTATAATAGGAAGCGCCGATATAAGCCAGAGGCGCAGCAAACAACAGCACCAGGATAAGTCGCGCAAAAGGCGTAAGCGATAAGTTCTTCTTTGACATAAATATTCATTTAGTGAATTGCAAATATAAACGGACTTATCGAGCCAATGGTACAAAATTCTACCAGTACCCAAAAATCAAAGGCAAGTGAAAAGATAAGTTCAAAAGTAAGGGGAGAATGTTAGGAGGAAATCCTGTAATCTGATAAGTACTTCATTTTACTGCGCCTTCTCAGCAAGCCTGTCAAAAAAGAAATAACTCAGTCGCTTTACAAACTGTCGCTCCACTTCGCCGCTGCTGCACCAGGTCGCAAAGCTGGTTCTGTGTGCAATCCTGTCAAAAGAAACCTAAGCCACAGCAACTAAAAAAAATCCGAGTTCTCTGCGTTCCCTTTTCCTATCCCAAAAAATTATACTTTTGCAAATATATCCATCAACAGATTCTACTATTCTAAAATGACCAACCAAGCTTACATATTCGAAGCCCTCCGAACCGTTCGCGGAAAAGGAAAACCTGGCGGCGCACTCTACGAAGTTCGTCCACTCGATCTATTAGTGACCTGTTTGAAAAATTTACAAAGCAGAACAGCACTAGACACTGCTCAGGTAGAAGACTGCATCATTGGTTGCGTCACACCTATTGGAGAACAGGGAGCCGTACTCGCTCGAACCGCCTTGCTCTACGCAGGTTGGGATGAAAAAGTAGCTGGTCTGCAAATCAATCGTTTTTGCGGTTCTGGTCTGGAAGCCATCAATTTGGCCGCTATGAAAATAGCCTCCGGTTGGGAATCATTGGTCGTAGCTGGCGGAGTAGAAAGTATGAGCAGAGTGCCGATGGGGACTGACGGAGGAGCATTGTTATCAGACCCAGATGTGATTGAAAAAATAGGTTATGTGCCGCAAGGAATCTCCGCAGATTTGATAGCCAGTTTAGAAAATTACAGTAGGTCAGAATTAGATGAGTATGCCCTCCGCTCTCAACAACGTGCCGCCGATGCTTGGGCCAAAGGTTACTTTGATCGTTCTGTACTCCCAGTCTACGATGTCAATGGGTTATTAATTTTAGACAAAGATGAAATCGTTCGGTCTAATACGACAATAGAAATTTTGGAATCCTTGAACCCAGCTTTCGCTAAATTAGGAGAGAGTGGTTTTGATGCGATCGCTTTGAAAAAGCATCCTGTTTTAGAAAGAATAAATCATGTGCATACTGCTGGGAATTCTTCCGGAATTGTAGACGGTGCAGCAGTCGTATTGATCGGAAGTGAGGATGCTGGTAAAGCACAAAACTTAAAACCGAGAGCTAAGATTCGAAGCATCGCTACCGTCGGAGATGATCCTACAATTATGTTACAAGGTCCAACTCCCGCAGTCCGAAAAGCACTGAAAGCAGCTGGAATGAAAGCAGCGGATATAGACCTCTGGGAAATGAATGAAGCTTTCGCTTCTCCTGTTTTAAAATTGCAACGAGATATGAATATCTCCGACGATCGACTGAATGTTAATGGCGGAGCTATAGCAATGGGCCATCCACTTGGTGCAACCGGAGCCATGCTCATGGGAACTTTGATTGATGAATTAGAGCGGCGTGATTTATCGACGGGTGTAGTTACGTTATGTGTTGGTGGAGGAATGGGCGTAGCCACTGTGGTGGAGCGAGTATAGGTAACCTAAACAATTAACTACTCTAGATATCAGTGCTGTGCTAAGTCTAGAAACTAAGGGCTTTTGAATTTGTACCTGATTTCTGATGTTTGAACTTTACTAAAATGATTCGATACCAAAAAGATACAGACCACATCGTAACGCTAACCTTAGACATGAAACACCGATCGGTGAATATCATCAATCATGAGGTTGGAGCATCTCTGACGCCTGTCATCGAATATCTGAGAGGCGAAAAGGCTAAGCGAAAATTGAAAGGGGTTATTATTACTTCGGGAAAAAATAATTTCATGGTTGGAGGAGATTTGGACTATCTGTCGGAAACGACAGATCCAAATATGATTTTTCAGTTCTCACAAACCATGCAGGCGTTTTATCGAGAGTTAGAACAACCTGGAGTTCCTGTAGTTGCTGCCATCAACGGAACCGCTCTAGGCTCTGGTTTCGAATTAGCACTAGCTTGTCATCATAGAATTGTAGTTGATGATGCAAGTATTCGGTTAGGGCATCCTGAAGTTACATTGGGTGTCATGCCTGGTGCAGGTGGCGTAATCAGATTGTTATGGATGCTTGGATTAGAAAAAGCTTTTGGCGTATTAGCAGAAGGAAAACGCTATGCACCAAAAGAAGCCTTAGAAATCGGAATTGTTGACGCTTTGGCTAAAGACAGAACGGATATGTTACTTCAGGCAAAGCAATGGTTACTCGCTCACCCGGAAGAACCTCGCACTTGGGATTCAAAGGAAGGGCGTATCCCAAAAGGAACGACTAAGAATTTGTCACTAGCTTTAGTTGTACAGAAACTAACCGCCAAACTAGTGAAAGAGTCTTATGGCAATTACTCTGCTCCAATGGCTATTCTGCAAACTTTATCAGAAGGTTCAAAAGTTGATTTTGATACAGCTTGTAGAATTGAAAGTAGGAATTTCACAAAACTAGTCAATAGTCCCGCTGCCAGAAATATGATTCACGCGTTATGGTATGACTTCAAAAAAATAAAAGAAGGCAAGAGTCGTCCGAAAGGCTTTGGGAAATTTCGTCCTCGAAAAGTAGGAATCATAGGAGCGGGTAAAATCGGGACAGGTGTAGCTATGGCTTGTCTGATGCGGGGTATGTCTGTAGTCCTGAAAGATGTGTCAACAGCCATCGCAGAACAAGGACGTGTGCGTATTGTTACAGGGCTGAAAGAATTGGTTGCTGATGGACGATGGACACCTGCTTCTTTCGAAAAACAAATCGCCAATATCAAAACGACAGATAAGGCCGCTGACTTCAAAGATTGTGATTTGGTGATAGAAGCAGTTTTTGAAAATGCTAATTTGAAAACTAAAGTGAATCGGGAAGCAGAGCAGGTTTTGGATGTGTTTTCCTTTTTGGCTAGTAATACTATTTCGATTCCCATATCAAAACTGGCAGAATCCTATCAAAAACCAGAGAACTTTGTCGGACTTCATTTCTTCCCACCTGCGGAGAAAGTTCCTCTAGTCGAAATCGTAAAAGGAAAACAAACTTCAGAAGAAACCCTTGCCCGAGCTTATGACTTTGTACAAGCTATTCGCAAAATCCCAATTATCGTAAAAGACAACTGGGGCTTCTTCGTAGCTCGTGTGCAAAATACTTTTATCTTAGAAGGAATTACTTTATTGCAAGAAGGGTACAATCCTGCCTTGATCGAACAACTTAGCGTTCAAGCAGGAATGCCGACTGGCCCTTTGCAATTGGCAGATCACTTGTCTTTATCTATTGTTTATAAATATGAGAAACAAGCAGCGGATCATTATGGTGCTAAGTACATCGCTCATCCTGCCACTACGGTTTTGCAAAAGATGATTGATGACTTGGATCGCAAAGGAACCTCTAATGGGTTTTATGAAAATGAAGAGAATCAAACGACTGCTTTGTGGAGTGAATTGACAAATCACTTTCCAACTACAAAAACACAAGTAGACCGCGAGGAAATAACAGAGCGTTTGCTATTTGTCCAAGTCATAGAAGCCGTTTGGTGTTTGCAAGAGCGTGTTATCAAAACAACAGCAGCTGCGAATCTTGGAAGTATACATGGTTGGGGTTTCCCTGCGTTTAAAGGTGGTGTTGTTCAGTTTATAAGTGATTATGGTTTAAAAGCTTTCGCTGAAAGGTGTAATCATTATGAAAATATCCATGGCCCTAGATTTCAATTACCAGGTCTACTGAAAGATATGTTGAAGAAAGAAGTTGAAGTTTTTAGTTTGTAGAACCATTGTTATGGAAATAAAATTTCTCCATAGATGTATCCCAAAAATCCGTGTCATTCGCGTTCCTCTAAAACAAAAAAAATGAAGTATCTAAAATGGTCTGTAATACTATTGTTAGCAATGCTAGCTTTTGCAAATTGTGGCAAAGACGATGAAGCTGTAGAAGACCCTGGTCCAATTGGGCCACCAGCCGGAACTACTCCAATAGAAGCTTCTACCCAACGAAGTGGTGACGCAGCAGCAGGTCGCGAGTATTTGTTCTATGGCGACTATGTGGATGCAGGTTTACCTTATCAACTATTTTTGGACGTAAATGGATCTGACAATAGTAACTTGCTCAATCGAACAGGAGATAATGAAGCGATCAATCATGAGTATACGGCTGTTGATGCTTTCAATGGAGTGCGTGTAGTTTCCGCAAACTGCTTTCAGTGTCATGCACAAAAGTTAAATGGTGAACTTGTAATGGGCCTCGGAAATACCTTTGCTGATTTTACAGAAGATCAATCTGAAAATTTGGGTTTGATAGAACTGGGTTTAGCATTTACTTATGGAGCAGATTCTCCAGAAGTAAAAGCCTTTGAACCTGTGGGGAGAGCCTTGGAAGTATTAGGACCTAAAATCATCACCCAACAAAAGGGAAGTAACTCTGCGGCCAAACTCGCTTTTGTTTTAGGCGCACACAGAGATATCAATGACCTGACCTGGAAAGAAATACCTAACTACGAAATACCAGACGAAACCATCGCATCCGATGTGCCCGCTTGGTGGTTGTTGAAAAAGAAAAATGCCATGTTCTATAGTGGAGGAGGTAGGGGAGACTTTGCAAGGATTATGATGGCTTCTAGTGTTTTGACATTGCAGGATTCTACTAAGGCTAGAGAAGTCGATGAGAGCTTTGTGGATGTATTGGCATTTATCAACAGTCTGGAAGCGCCTACTTATCCAGAGAACATTGATATGGAACTGGCTGATCTTGGAGAGGAAGTTTTTAATAACAATTGTAGCGGCTGCCATGGAACTTATGGTACAGAAGAAACCTATCCTAATCTATTAGTCGCTTTAGATGAAATTCAAACAGACCCTTTGCTTGCTGATGGAAGTTATGCAGATCAGGTTTTTACGGACTGGTATAACAACAGTTGGTTCAGTCGTTTTCCAGCTGCTGCTCAGTTTTTACCAGAGAGTGGTTATGTGGCTCCGCCCCTGGATGGTATTTGGGCAACAGCTCCGTACTTGCACAATGGTTCTGTTCCAACTTTAGCAGATTTGCTGGAAAGCTCAAAGCGACCAACTTACTGGGAAAGAGATTTCGGAAACTCAAGTAGCTATGATTATAATAAGGTAGGTTGGGAATATGAGGTACGTAATAATGCTTCTGCGGAAAATACTTTTGATACGACCCTTCCCGCAATGGGGAATGTAGGACATTATTATGGAGATGGATTGACGGTTGAGGAGAGGGAGCAATTAATCGAATATTTGAAAACGCTTTAGTATTGTCGGATAGGATTGAAAGTTCAGGCAATTAATGGCGTATAGCCAATTAGTTGTTTCTTTTCAGCCTAATGTCGTCCAAATAGCAAAAGTGAGAAATCTGGATGTTCTAGCCCAACCAATGGAGAATGATGAGTTCTGCGCCATATCGATATTTTTATTTTTTGAAGTATAAACTTACTAATCTTGAATTCTATTATTTATTTTAAAGGACAAATAAAATTCTTTTCAATGATTATTAAGGTCTCTCTAGCCAAAGAAAGTTTTTAACATTTCACTATTACGAAAGATCCTACTTTTCGAGTTCAGTGAAAATTCGCCATATCTGTTCAGCTTAGATATTCTCAAACAGAGATTAAATATCATCAGGTCCCCCTTCGAAAAGGATGATTTCAATATTTCTTATTAAAGTAACTTATAAAAGGTTGTTTCGCCGACAGTTAGGGTTTGTCAACTAGGATTCTAAGTACGAATTAATAAAGATGAAGGATAGAGTTTGTGATGATATAGCACTATATTCGCATCGTCAAATTCTCTTGTAAACTTTAAATTATAATGATGAAAAAATTATTTACTATGTTATTCGTCCTCGGGGCGATATCTTTTGCGACAGCGCAAACTATTTATTGGGAAGAAACATTTAATGATGGTCTGCCTATGGACTGGTCTTCTGACGGAGACTGGACATTTGGATTACCAGCTGATGTTTCCAGTGCTTACTTTGCGGTACCTGCCGGTGCGGATGGTCAAGTTGCGGTCTTTAATGATGATAACTTAGGACAGACTGCTGTGGGTGGAGGAACTATCACAACAAGTGAGATTGATCTATCCGCTATTTCTGGAGGTAACACTTTCCTTGTTATGGATTCTTACTTTCCTAATCTTGATTATCAGGGATTAGATGAGCGAGCTGTAGTTGAAATTTCAACTGATGCTGGTTCTACTTGGACAATGGTTGCTAACTTTATTGGTGGACAGACAGATGCTTTCGGAAACGAATTCATCGTTTTGAATGACTATGTAGGTCAAAGTATCTGGTTGAGATTTATGTATGATGACGGACAGCAGTGGAATTATGGATGGGCTATTGACAGAGTGATCATAACAGATGAGATCACTTTTGCTGATCAAAAAGATTACAGTGTTCATGCAGGATCTTCTATCATGATGGACGTAGCTATGGAAGGTATCGAATACCTAAACGAAGGATATGTTTTCAACTTCGGTTGGGAGCCAATCACTTCTTTCGATGTTTCTATGACTGATGGTACGGATACTTACATGACATCTGTATCTGGTGTTAATATTCCTTACAATGGTGCAGGTCGTTACTTCATGGAAGATGCTGTAACTGTTGCTGGTGACAAATCTTGGACAGTTTCAATCAGTAATGTAAACGGTACTATGGATACTGATACTGATGTTTCTGATAATGAAATGTCTTTCAACTTGAATGCTATCAATGATGCTCATCCTGACAAAGGAGTACTATATGAAGAAGCTACAGGTACATGGTGCCAGTGGTGCCCAAGAGGTACTGTATTTATGGATGAGGTTTCTAAGCGTTTAGGAAAGCACTTCGTAGGTATTGCTGTTCATAACGGAGCTAACGATCCTATGGTGTTAACAGAATATGATGCTGAAATTAGTTCTATGGTTGGTGGTTACCCAAGTGGTATCTATCAAAGAGATGAAGAGATAGATCCAGGAGCGATTGCTGTTCCAGTTCTTGAAGATATTCAAGATGCTCCTCCAGCTACACTTACAGTTGGAGCTGTTCAGAACGGTTCTGAACTATCTACAGCGATTACAGTGAACGCTTTAGAAGACTTCGACGAAGAGCACAAGGTTTCTATTATCATCGTTGAAAATAATATGACAGAAGCTTCTCACGGTACTAGCCTTGTAGGATCTTGGACTCAGATCAATACTTACTCAGGAGGTAACAATGGCTTAATGGGTGGATTTGAGTTACTACCTGGTGCTGTAGGTGGTGACCTCATGATTTACAACCACGTTGGTAGAGGATTGATTGGTGACTTTGAAGGTGTTGAAGGAATCGTACCTGAAGATTTTGCTACAGGTGAAGAAGTAGGATATAACTTTGACGCTTGGGATATTCCTGCTGACCTTATTACTGATAACATGTATATCGTAGGAATCTTAATGAACGATGATGACGAAGTAGTAAATGCTATTTCTACTCCTCTTGACGAAGCTTTGGCTAACGGAGCATTTGTTTCTTCTAACAAAGAAGTATTTGACAATACTTTAGCAGAAGTTCGTCCTACATTAGTACAAGATATGACGACTGTTTACATGTCTCTAGATCAGTCAGCAGACGTAAGTATCTCTCTTGTAAATACAGTTGGACAAACTGTAGCTTCACAGGAGTACGGTAATAACGTTGGTAAATTCCAGTTAGATGTTGACATGAATGGTCTTGCTACTGGTGTTTACATCATGCACATCAAAGCAGGTGATAAATTTATTACTAAGAAAGTTAACAAGGTTAACTAATTTTAGATATTGATAAATCATTGAGGGCCGCATTGCAATTAGGTAATGCGGCTCTTTCTGTTAGTACTAAGAAGGTGAAATTTTATTTCTAAGATCAACATTAGATAGGGTGTATGCTAAATATGATCTTTTGTTCTATTTTTGTATATTCATCTTATCATGGAAAATCTTTAAACCCTAAATCAATAATTATGAAGTCATTAATTACAATCTTATTTTTCTCAATAGCAGTATTTAATTGTACTGCACAAAGTCTGTCTTTAAATATGACAGAAATAAGTGTTTTGCCATCGGATGGTATAAGTGCTGGTGACCTGACGCTTACAAATGATAGCGGAAATGCAATAGAAATTGCTGTGAGACTAGAGAAAGTTTGCAGGAACGGTGGTGATAATGTAACGGCTATACAAATCTGTATAGAGTCACTTTGTTTTGATGTCGTGAACGAAACTACTGTTTGGGGAGATGTAGCTCCTACAGCTTATTTGACTCTAGGCCCAAACGAGTCTAATTCCAGTTTTTCATTCAAGCAAAATCCTAGTAATACTTCAGTTGCCGATAAGTCTGAATGGAATTTAGTTCTTTTTGATAGAAACAACCCAGATGATCTAGCATCCGTAAATGTGAAAATTGTAGGTAATGGATTGACCGAGTGCGATATATCGACAAGTACAACTGACTATAATTACGAAATTGGAAGAGCTTATCCAAACCCGGCTTTTGAAACAATCAATATCCCATACCAAATTGATGCAAACGAAGCTGATCTAAATATCTACACTTCTACAGGCATTTTAGTAAAAACGGTAATGGTCAGCCCACAGGCAGAACAGGTTGAAGTGAATGTTGCTGACTTTACATCAGGTATTTATTTTTATAATATTACAGATGGAAAAGAACAATCAAAGATGATGTCCTTTATGAGGTAAGTTTTTGATCTTTTGTGAAAAGGGTTTAGCGAATGTAGCATTTGTTAAACCCTTTTTTTATGAACCATTATGAGCATTTCGCATTATACTTTAGTATATGTTTAAAGCTAATCCAAAAACTAGCTAATTATATGTCTATAGGTACATTTTTCCTTGCCAAGGAGGTGACGGAACAAACTATTCGCATAGAGAATGTTTGATTTTTAATCTATTTTTGTATTCTAGAAATTAGGATAATTCTTTTAACACTAAAATTAATAATTATGAAATCATTATTTACGCTACTATTATTGGCCTTGATGATAACTTCTGGCTTTGCCCAAGATCTTAGTTTAAGCGAAACTGCTATGACAATTGGATCTGCAGAAGAAATTAAAAATGGAGATTTAGTTTTGACTAATAACAGCACGACTGAATCTGTAGAAGTGGCTATTCGATTAGAACGAGTATGTTTAAACGACGCAGATGAAACCGAAATACAAGTATGTATCGGTGTGTTGTGTTTTAGTTCGACTAATGCAACAACAACTTGGGGAGAAGATAGTGGAACTGCATTTATGACTTTAGAACCTGGGCAGACCGACGATCAATTTGCTTTCAAAGCTTTACCTGCAGGGGCTCACGAGTCAGAATGGAATTTGGTACTCTTCGATAGAAACAACCCTTCTAATGAAGTAGCCGTAAACATAAAAATTGAAGGTGGAAATTTACTAGGCTGTATAAACACAAGTACGACTGATTTTAACTACGAAATCGGAAAAGCTTATCCAAACCCAGCATCTGAATCAATTAACATCCCTTACCAGATAGACGCGAATGATGCTAATCTGAACATCTATACTTCTACAGGTCAATTGGTAAAGTCTGTAGCTGTAACCCCGCAGGCAGAGCAGGCGGAAGTAAATATTTCTGAGTTTGTATCAGGAGTATACTTCTATAATATCACAGATGGAAAAGAACAGTCTAAGATGATGTCTTTTGTGAAATAATATATTTTCGAGACCCAGTTACTAAACTCCAGATTTCAAATCTTAATCTTAAAAAAAACAGAATAATTATGAAATCAGCTATTACAATAATTTTGTCAGGTTTGTTTTTCTTCAGTGGTATGGCTCAAGGGCTAATTCTAAATATGGCAGAAACTGAAATCTCAGAGACAGGTTCTATTGATATTGGAGATCTAACTTTGACAAATCTTAGTTCTGATGAGATAGAGGTCGCTGTTAGATTAGAAGAAGTATGTAAGAATAATAATGACACTGAAACCTCTATACAAATTTGTATCGATGGTTTGTGTTTCCAAGCAGTGAGTGGAACAACTACCTGGGGACAGGATGTTCCAACGGCATTTCTAACTCTAGGTACTGGTGAATCTAGTTCCGCAATCTCTCTCAAACAATTATCAACTGGTGGAACGTCCTACAACTCTGAATGGAACTTGGTATTATTTGATAGAAATAATCATACTGTAGAATCAACACTTAAAGTCGTTATTGATAATGATGGTTTAATTAGTTGTTTGGCGACGACTAGTGCTACTGACTTCAACTATGAAATCGGAAAGGCTTTTCCAAACCCAGCTTTTGAAACGATTAATATTCCTTATCAAATAGCTGTAAACGAAGCGAACTTGAATATTTACAATTCAACGGGTATATTAGTAAAGTCAGTTTCGGTGAACCCACAAGCTGAGCAGGCGGAAGTGAATGTTTCTGAATTTTTATCTGGAGTTTATTTCTACAATATCACAGATGGAAAAGAACAATCTAAGATGATGTCTTTCGTGAAATAAATTCAGACTTCTTATTTTGAAAGAGGGTTTAGTGAGTCTAACTTGCTAAGCCCTCTTTTGAGTTTACACATTAGTAAATGTATTGTTATAAAATATACCCATTACTTTTAATTTCTAAGGTAAGCCCATCTCAAATCTTGCTTTTAGAAGCATTGCAACTTCTTTTTTTGTATTTTTAGGATCGTAAGAATTTCTACCTTACAAATCACCTATCTACTATTTTTGTTGAACCATGTTATTAATTGACAGAAGTCGAATATCACTTGGTTTACTTATCCTATAATTCCCCTCTTGATTTTAGTTTGAAATTTATCAGTTATTAAGTGAGCTGTCCTTCTATGGAGGAACAGTTGTCATTTGCAAAATACTATGAACATGCAAAAGTTAAGTACGCTACTATTATGCTGTTTGATCGCTGTATTTGGAAAAGCACAAACATCTACCAGTTATTTGGTTTACGAATTATTTCAAGACAAGTGTACCAGCTGTCATGGTAATGCCAATCCAGAGGCAGGACTTGATTTGGAAGGAAGCGGAGGAACTGAAGTGGAACGTATGCTGGATGTGCGTAATAATATTATTGGTGTACAACCTGCCAATCCATTTGCGGCAGCTAAAGGCTATCAATACATTTATCCTGGTCATGCGGACCGTAGCTTTCTTTTTCATAAAATAAATGATGGCTTGGAACCTAGCTTGTCTTTAGAAGAGGATGAAGGAGAATCGATGCCTTTTAATGGACAAGAGACTTTAACAGACGAAGAGAAAGAACTCATCCGACAATGGATTGTGTTTGGCGCGCCCGCAGAAGGTGAAGTCGTAGATCCACAATTACTATATGATTACTACAACGTAAGCGGAGAAGCGGCCTTTGATACACCGCCTCCAGGGCCAGCTCCAGGAGAAGGATACCAATTACGTTTTGGCCCCTACTTTATGAATAGAGCAGGAGAGGAAGGGGCGGAGTTGGAATACTACATGAAATATGATATGGAACTTCCTGAGAATATAGAAGTTAATCGAGTAGATTTACGCATCTCAAGTTATTCACATCACATTGTAGTTTATCGCTACACGGATCAAGAATCGGCAGATCAAATTCCTGCAGGTCTTAGAGTAGATACAGATCATAATAACTTGAACATTGTAACTACTGCCCAAGAAAATGCAATTGTAGCACTTCCAGAAGGAACTGCATTTATGTGGGATAAAGACATTGTTCTGGATTTGAATTCACACTACATTAATTATTCTGCAGGTAGTGTTTACAAAGCGGATGCTTACATTAATATTTATACGCAACCAGAAGGAACTGCCGCTCAGCCGATGGAAACGACGTTGGTTCCATACCCTTGGATTTACATTCCTAACAATAGTAATACAACTAGCTTCTCCCAAGAGGTAGTTTACCCACAAGAGATTTATCTTTGGGCAATCGGAGGACATACCCATCAGTATGGAACGGACTACAAAGTCTGGGAGCGAAAAAGTACTGGCGAAAAAGGCGACCTGATTTATGATGCCTCTTGCTCAGGAGGTTTGCCGGGTTGTGTATCTCCTTATTTTGATTATCAGCATATTCCAGTTCGAACAATGCAACCACTCCGTAGAATAGATCTTGGAGATGGTCTCATTCAAGAGGCAACGTATTTGAATAATGGCCCAGAGCCGGTTTCTTGGGGCTCAACCTCTGAAGACGAAATGATGTTGATGGGACTAATGTATGTGCTGGATACTACAGGGCTTAATTTGCCAATTGCTAGTAGTACTTCTGAGGTGGCAGATCAAACACTAGAAGGGGTTTCTGTTCATCCAAATCCAATGAGTTTGGAAACTACCTTTACTTTTTCAAGGGAGGGAACTGCTCCTTTTGAGGTTCAGGTTTTTGACCTTTTGGGAAATGAGATTTATTATGAAAAGAATATAACAACACACTTACATGAAATGAAAAGAGGGGAATTGTCAACTGGAATGTACCTCTACCGAGTAGCGGATGAAAGCGGTAAGTGGCAATCAGGGAAATTATTTGTGGACTAAAAAAAGAAGTTTAAAATCTAAAGATTCAAAACCCGCTGAGGGTGACAGTAGATATTGTATCGTCCTGAACGAACAAAACCGAGCACAGTCATTCCTGATTTCTCCGCTAACTGAACAGCCAAGCTAGAAGGTGCCCCCACAGCGGCCAATATCGGAATGCCAGCCATGAGTGCTTTTTGAATTAATTCAAAACTGGCTCGTCCGCTTACTAAAATCAAAGAATCGGAGAGTGGAAGTTTATCGTTCTGAAGCGCAGCTCCGATTAATTTATCAACGGCATTGTGGCGACCCACGTCCTCACGAAGTAGTTGTAACTTCCCTTTGTTGTCAAACAAAGCCGCAGCATGCAAACCTCCAGTGTCCTCAAAGACAGATTGTTGCTGCCGCAGTTTTTCAGGGAGCTGATGAATGAGTTGATCGTTTACCAGAAACTGAGTTGGATTCAATGGCTGTATACCCGTTGCATAGATTGCATCAATAGAAGACTTTCCACAAACACCACAACTGGAAGACGTGTAGAAATGTCTTTCTAATTTAGAAATATCCATTTCAACATCAGAAACCAATTCTACCAAGATTCTATTCTCCTCCGTCGTAACTGGGAAGGCCGGACGACCTACGGAAGCAATCTGATCCATTCGCTGAATGATTCCTTCGGTAAGTAAAAAACCTAACGCAAGGTCTTCATCATTGCCTGGCGTACGCATAGTAATGGAAATGCTCTTCTGATTGGTTTCTCCGTTTTTTTGCCAGCGCATCTGAATTTCCAAGGGTTCTTCGACAGCGAGCAGGTCTTGCTTTTGAGAGCGCTCAGTTTTGTTGATGTGTTGAATTTCTATGGGATATCTGCTGGACATGGAGATTTATTTTGAAATGATTTTACTGATCGACCTTTGGTAATAGGTACGCTTGTAGTTGGTCAGCGAGTTTTCTGTCGTTTGATAAACGAGGGACTTTGTTTTGTCCACCCAGTTTGCCAATGCTCTTCATGTAATCTCTAAACGCATTTTTCCGCAAAGGAGTAATCTGTAAAGTCTTAAGAATACCTCCGCTGATCAGGTCTTCGTAATAGATGTTTTGCTCAACCATCTTTTTATCAATCTTAGTCGCAAAACGATTCATATCCTCCGGCATGTCTTCAAATTCTATAAACCATTCATGATAGGGGAGACTTTTTTCAGAGGGATTAATTTGAGGTGCTACGGAGAACTCAACCACTCTAATATTCTCTTCCTTCGCTACTTCTAACATCGCATTTTCAACTTCTTTCCCAATGACATGTTCTCCAAAGGCAGAGATGAAATGCTTGATACGACCAGTTACAATCAAGCGATAAGGACTTAGCGAAACGAATTCCACCGTATCCCCAATGTTGTATCCCCAAAGTCCAGCATTGCTATTGATAATAATAGCATAATTAATTCCAAGCTTCACTTCTTCCAATCTATAACGTGTAGGATTTTCCTCAAAGATTTCCTCTGCGGGGATAAATTCAAAGAAGATTCCAGAGGCTACGTTTAGCAAAAGCCCAGGCTCTTTTTGACTGTCCTGAAAAGCAATGAATCCTTCCGATGCTGGGTAGGTTTCTATGGTGTCTATTTCTTCTCCGATTAATTTTTCGAGGCTATTGCGGTACGGTTCGTAATTGACTCCTCCGTAAACAAAGACATCGAAATTAGGAAATAGTTCTTTAATATTTTCTTTACCAGAAACTTCCAGTAATCGTTCAAAATACATTTGTACCCAGGGCGGAATTCCACTGATGAGTCTCAGATCTTGCTTCACAGTTTCCTTTACTATCTTTTCAACTTTCTCCTCCCAGGCCTCTATGCAGTTGGTTTTGTAGGAAGGCAACTGATTCAATTTTAGCCAAGACGGAACCTGGTGATTGACAATTCCAGAAAGACGGCCAGTTTTTATACCTCCGGTTTTAGTTAGTTCGGGACTGCCAGATAGGAAGATCATTTTTCCATCGAGCCATTTGCCTTTACCATTTTCTATGTAATAATGAAAAAGCGCATTTCGAGCCGTCTCAAAATGATTAGGTAAACTGTCTTTTGTGATTGGGATGTATTTAACGCCAGATGTTGTTCCTGATGTTTTTGCGAAGTAGATAGGGAAGCCCTTCCAAAGTACATCTGCCTCTCCATCGATGATACGATCTACGTAGTGGCGCATACCTTCATAATCCTGAATAGGAACATTGGCCTTGAAATCCTTGTAAGACTTAATGTTGTTGAAATTATGATCTTTACCAAAAGCTGTTTTCTTTCCCTCTTTAATTAATTTCTTGAAAATCGACTGTTGTGCTTCGATTGGTTTGGCAGACCATTTCTTGATCTTCTTGGAGACTTTTTTTGCGTATGGCTTGATTAACTTTGATCTGAAACCCATGAATTTGCGCTTTGTTTTCCGAAAGGAGAATCTCTCGGTCGTTATTTTCTATAGTAGGCTTTAGCGAAAACCAGAATCAAAAGGATTCAAATAATCACTTTTCGTAAAAATAAATATAATAAAATAGAAAAGGCATCTTCCAGTGGAAAATGCCTTTTGATTTTTTTTGTTGTAGAACCACTTTTACATTCTTAGGTTCTCTACTTTGACTCCAGGGTAATTCTCTTTCTTGAAAGTAAAGTAATCTGCGTCAAACTTCTTATTAGCATTCAGCTTATCAATATTCAGAGTATACTTCGATCCATCTTTAGAGAAAACCTTCATTCGCATGACTTTGTTTGATCCCTTCTCAATTGTCAATCTTAGCTTTGTGTATTCAGAATATCGATCAGTTGGTTTGAATTCAATTTGCTGAATGGCCTTACCGCCTTCTTTTTCTTCATTGACCAAAGCATAGATATAATCTCCTTTTTCATAAAGTGTGAATAAATCTTCAGGAGAGAAAATATCGACCTCTCCGTCACCTGCTTCTTCGATATCATTGATTTGAACCTCGTTGCGATCTTTCAGATATAACCAAAGTACCTCTCCATCACTAATGATCTCCTGTGCGCCCATCTGCATACGGTATTTATTTCCTTGCTGAGTGATACTTCCTTTCTGGATTTCTTCTTTCTCTTCTGGGAAGGCAATGGTCAGTGTAAAATCTATCTCCATGGAAGAGTAAGACTGATACTCATTTTTGATCTTCTCCAGAATAGCTTTCGCTGCGGGATCTGAACCATCGGTGAAAGTACTGGTTTGTGCAAAGCTAATGGAGGTTATCAAGCTGGCTATTAAGCAAAATAGGAACTGCTTCATGATTCGTTTATTTATTTTTAGTGTATGTTTTTTAGACGGTTTTGATTGGAATTAGTTTAAAGGGAACTTTGTTATTTAATCATTAATAAATAGCTGCCATCGGTC
>JBGCDT010000551.1:0-18068 GCA_045105695.1 Saprospiraceae bacterium
TTGTCAAAATCGCCTTCGGCAATACTCCACCACCATGCTCTTGATTCTTCTAATCCAAGTGCATCTGTCTGATCTGTAAACACATTGTTATTGTTTTGGAAAAATCTGATTTTCATCCACTCTCCAACTATGATCAAATCCTTATCACCGTCTCCGTCATAGTCGGAGAAGAGGGCATCCGTCACCATTCCGAGTTGTTTTAAATCTGGGGCAACTTCAGCTGTTACATCTTTAAAAATGCCTTTATCGTTTCTTAATATATAACTGTTTTCTGGGCTTGGGTACTTGCCTGGGACAAGTCTTCCACCAACGAATAAATCCTGATCGCCATCAGCGTCAAAGTCAGCCGATGCTACGGTCTCTCCGCTGACGTTGATAATTGGGAGCGCTTTTTTGTTTCTTGAAAAGTTGCCTTTACCATCATTGATATACAATCGATCCTGGTAGCGGGAATCACTCTTGGCGAATTCACTGCCGCCACTTACGATATATAAATCAAGATCTTTATCATTATCTGCATCGAAAAAGATTGCACCCAAATCTTCCTGAGCTTTATCTCTAGACCAGGGTTGAGCGGAAGCAGTAGAAAACTTTCCTTCTTCAGTTTGTAAAAATAATTTACCGGAAAAACCAGCGGCACCTCCTACAAAAAGATCATCCTTGCCATCACCGTTTACATCTCCTGAAGCGAGATGAGGGCCATGTTGGGATTGCTTGTGAGGTAATAAAACTTCTCTTTCAAAATCATCAAACTCATTTTCTTGGTGAGTGTATTCCAGATTAATGGAATTACCAAGGTCTTTAAAAAGGGCAGTGGTCGTTTTGGTTGGTGGTGGAGTAGGGGAAGCACCGTTGTAATCAATAGTGTGCGTTTTGTTAATAGCAGGATCTTTAATGATAGTCCATTTTCCATCGGGCCAATGGATGCTAACGGTTTCAATTTTTTTGACATCTCCTAAGCCAAAGTGCGCAACTGCTTCGGAGGAAGATAAATAACCTCTGGTAGATGTTATTTCAAAAGTTTGAACTTGATCACTATAATTGATATTGACTTTTGCATTTAAACCCGCAATTTGATTTTGCCCTTTCTTTAATTTGAAACGTATATAGTTGTTCTGATTACCCCAAAGGTTTTCATAAATAGAGGCTGGTGCGCTACAGTTATTAATAACAGCATCCATGTCACCATCATTATCTAAGTCGGCTAGAGCCATGCCGTATGAAAATCCAGGTTTATCAAAGCCCCATTCTTTTGTAACATCAGAGAAAGTCAAAGAATGATCGAATTTATGATTGCCATTATTTTTAAAAAGATAATTTGAAATAGGAGTGGACGGAATCGTATTAATAACATCCATAATCATAAATTGATTTTGTCCTTTTTCATTCAATGCTTTTATATTGTATTGAAAATCATTGTTTCGTATATCGCGTTGGATACCATTAGTAATTGAAATATCTTTAAATCCATCGTTGTCGAAATCACACATTAGAAAACTCCAGCTCCAATCTGTTTTACTGATTCCAGCCATCAGTCCAATTTCACTAAAAGAGCCATTACCGTTATTTAGTTGAAGTGTGTTAAACATGTATTGATGATGATTTCCGGTGTTGACAAGTTTCCAGAAAAAGTCAGGTTGCATCGATCCCATATTTGTTTTGGAGCGGAAGTGGTCAGCTGCAGCCATATCAACAACACCAATATCTGGCAATCCATCATTATTGAAATCACCTATGTCACTTCCCATTGCAAAGTTGGAAATGTGCCGAATAGATTTATCAATGGTATTTGAGAAAGTATTGTTACCATTATTTATATACATGAAATCAGGTTCGAAATAATCATTAGTTACATATAAATCGGTAAGGTTGTCTCCATTTAAATCGCTTGCCACCACATTTAAACCGTAGCCAAAACCATCAACACCAGCTTCTTCACCAATTTCTTCAAATTTGCCCTTGCCTGTATTTAGAAATAACCGATCTGCCCATTGCTCTTTATTTTTTTCTACATCAATTTTGTACCTACTTATCAATCTGTTATTTGGCGGTTGATTTGTGAGGAAAAAATCAAGATCTCCATCTCTATCTAAATCGAAAAAAGAAGCTTGAATAGAAAATCCAGTATCATCTACTCCGTAAGCAGCACCTTTTTCTGTGAAAGTAAGATCACCATTATTTATGTAAAGTAAATTTTTTCGCTCCTGAGGATTCATCGTTGATCCAGAACGACAAACATAAATGTCTTCAAATCCATCCTGATTTACATCTGCAAAAGTAACCCCAGAAGACCACTTTCCATCAGCTTGTATTCCGGCTAATGAAGTGATGTCGATAAATTGCAAATTCCCTTTATTGAGGTAAAGGGCATCGTCAACAATATTTCCAGAGAAGAAAAGATCAACTAAACCATCATTGTTAATATCGCCAGCAGCCACGCCTGCACCAGAGTATACATATGACCATTTTAGGTGATTGTGTTGATCGTCCTCTACTATGTCATTTGAAAAAGAAATTCCTGAATCTGGAGTGAAGATTTCTTTAAAAAGCGGTCCTTCTATTTTTTTGTTATTAGTTTCGGAGACTTCTTTTTCATTGCAAGACATGAATGAAATGCATATAGAAAATGTGATTAGAAATATGTGATGGAATTTCATTGAGATAAATCTTGAAGATTAAAATGCTATTCAATATGTTTGGGTTGCAACAGGTTTATGCAACGCTAAAATTGTGAAAGCTAATGGGTAGAACAGTAGATAATTGTATTTGTAATAAAGATAGAAAAAGGAAGTTGATCTTCCAATTTTAGCAAAGCATATTCTAATATGATAAATGGAACTATTGAGTATTAACATCGTAGTAATATGTGAAAAGTACTCCTTTTTAAAATTTTGTATTTTTTTATTGAAATTTTAAAAAACTTAATTTGTTTTACTATATTTACAATCTAAATTGTTAATCTCATTATTAAGAATATCTGATTAAATCCATTCATCAGATTTTGTAAAAAACAAAAAAAGATTCTCTTTCTGGAGACCCTCAACTTTTTCCCATCCCAATTACTGCAACCACATTCTTAAATCCGTAAACAGTTCAGCTGGTTATATGCTGCTCTGGTGTACAGGTATCCCATTAGAACAAGGTCCTAGATGTTTCTTTTTGCATTAGCAAAGAGTTGGCTTTTCTATGTCTTCTTGTTGGTGAAATGTAATATAAAATATTAACTAATTTTTAATCCATAATCAAAATTTCTTGACTTCTAATTTTTAAACTATTTAACTATGACCAAAAAAAATCTTTTAAAAAAATTACGATGGATCGTACTGCCCTTGCTACTATTCGGGCTTACTACGGTTCAGGCACAGAGCTTTATCTCTCCAGATGAAGCCATGGTAAAGTTAGAACTTAAACTAGCTGATATCTATGACGGTGCTGAGGAAGGAACTGTACTTCCTGTCGACAAGGCTATTGCTAAAAAATTCATTAGTGAAGCTGCTTGGCAGATTACAAGCAAAAAGCCTGTTGCTATTGCTTTAGAAACAGCTTTGAAATCAACTAAAGAGGAGTATGCAATGTACGTCTACAATGTTACTACACTGAAAGACGAAATTTCTGAATTACTGGAAAGAAAGTAACAGTAATAATCCACTTAAAAATTCAATTAAAATTATCAAAATGAAAAAAACAATACTTAAGTATTTAGTGATGGCTTGCTGCCTCATTTGGACGACAGTGTCCTATGGCCAGGTTATCTCAGAAGTAGCTGGTTCTACTACAACCGTGATGCCGAACAACGGTGATTTATTTACCGATCCAGGTGACGGGACGAACGGTGGCCCCGGAGGAAATTGCTCGACGACCAGCAGTGGAGACCTTGGAGATTATCCTAATTGTAACTGTATCACAGTAACCACTCTTACCGCCCCTACGGGTGGTCAAGTCTCTGTTACCTTCAACACATTCAGAGTTTTTGGAAACTTTGATTGGCTAACAATCTTTGATGGCTCCGGTGCTGTTACGGCTACTAACGGAAACGGCTCTGCAACTAATCCAACTTCTGGAGATACAGAACTTTGGAATAGTTCTGTAGACGGAGATGAGCTAATTGATATGACTAACGCGGGTATGGTAACCTTCACTTCTACAAACGGAAGCTTAACTTTTGCTTCTCGTTTTAGTGGTGTTGTAAATACTTGCGGATGGGAAGCAGCAGTGGCTGTTACGGGTGGACCACCACCTCCGCCACCAGCGGCAGCATTCAATCATCCTGATGCAGGTTTAACAGAAAACTTTACAGTAGCTTGTGGTGCCGCATTAACAAACTACTTTGACAATGGCGGTGAGGATTGCGATGGAACAGGCTTAGGTTCGTATCAAAATAATGATCCAGGATCTGTTGCTATTATCTGTCCTGATGCTATGGGACAACCCATTACATTGGAGTTTTTAGAAGTAGATATCGAAACACGTTCTACTGCTCCTTGTTGGGATTTCCTAAATATCTATGATGGAATGGGTACTGGTGGTACACAGTTATTCAGTGGTTGTGGAGAAGAAGGTTTTCAAAGCTGTTCAGGATTTCCTGGCGACGGTTCTGATGGTGGTGGCATAGAAGGAGGTCCAAACGATTTAGATGGTTCGAATGATGCAACTCCTGTTAATAACATCTGGACTTCTACGGATGCTTCTGGTTGCTTGACTGTTGAATTTACATCAGACGGTTCAGTTGATCAAGGTGGTTGGATAGCTACACTAGGTTGTGATGCTATCCCAGGCGTAGGATGTGGAATTGTTTGTCCTGCTGATATAGAAGTACCATGTGAAAGTGGTAGTTCTCCTGCAATAACCGGTACAGCTACAGCTGGAGCAGATTGTACCGTTGCCTTTACTGATGAAGTGATTGGTTGTGCAGTAACCAGAACTTGGACAGCTACTGCTGCTTCTGGTGAAATCACAAGTTGTGTTCAAAACATCACATTGATTGATGATTCATCACCGGTAATTACTTGTCCTCCAGGTCAGACTCTGACTTGTTTTGAAACAATACCTACACCTGTAACTTCAGCAGCTGACTTTGTTGCAGCGGGCGGAACAATTTCAGATAACTGTACATCGAGTATTGATGATTTCTCTATCTTCTCTCAAGATGCTAATAATGGTGGAGACAACTGCCCAGGTAATGCTACTGTAGTTACCAGAACGTATTTCGTTTCTGATTTCTGTGGTAATGTAACTACCTGTACACAGACCTTTACATATAATGCAAGTGCAATAGGTCCAGTAATCACATCTGTATTACCAACTTGTTTCAAGTACTGTGCTTCTTTGGCTAACCCTATGGACGCTGATATTACTTTCACTACAGATTGCTCTTTTGGTGCTACAATAAATATCACTGGTCCAACTCAAATTGGTCAAGACAACTGCCCAGGTACAATTTACAGATATACTTATACTGTAACTGATGACTGTAATAGAACTTCTGCTCCAGTTACTCGTGACTTTATAATCGGAAATGAAGGACCAACTATTAACTGTGCTCCTTTCAACTTGGTACTAGATTGTGGTGATCCTAACAACCAGGATTATATCGATACATACCTAGGTTCAGTAACGGCTAACTCTTCTTGTGAATTAGGTGTGAACGTAACCAATAATCTTCAAGCTAACTTTGCAAATACAATTACTTGTAACACAGCGCGAACTGTAATCTTTACAGCTACTGATGATTGTGGACGTTCAACAACTTGTTCTTCTCAGATTACCATTTGGGATGTAACTCCACCTGAGTTGACTTCAACTTATATGGACGGTGTTTGTAACGAAGCAGTTTGTGGATCTGATCTTAACTTCTTCTATAATTTCTGGAAAGACAAAGTAATCGAAGGTTTAACAGCTACCGATGCTTGTGATAGCAATGTTTCTATTCAGGCAGTTGGACCATTTAGTCCAAACCAAAATTGCCCAGATGAGACGACAGAAACAGTGGTTGCATTCGTAGCAACAGACAACTGTGGAAACGAATCTCAGATTGAATATAGTTTCTTCGTGAACGCTGCAGATGATGCCGCTCCACTAGGTGCTATTATGGGAGCTATTGCGACGGAAGAGGCAGAGACTGTAGAATCGGTTTCAATTACTCTTGACGGAAATAGCAATGTTCTTAACATGACTACTGCTGCTGACGGATTATATGGATTCAATGAATTGGAAGAAGGATTTAACTATGAAGTAAGTCCTTACTCTAATCAAGATCCTTTGAACGGTATTTCTTCTTATGACTTAGTTTTAATTTCTAAGCATATTTTACAAATGGAAACGCTAGATTCTCCATACAAGTTGATTGCAGCAGATGTTAATAAGTCTGGTTCTATCACAACGATGGATTTAGTAGACTTACGTAAAGTAATCCTACACATCGACGAAGAATTTGCAAATAATACTTCTTGGAGATTTGTAGAATCTAACTTCGTATTCCCAGATGTAACGAATCCGTTTGCAACGATCTTCCCAGAAAAAGTATCAATCAACGGATTGACTTTGGAAGAAACTCACGACTTTGTTGCTGTGAAGATTGGAGACGTTAACGGCTCTGTAGTTGCCAATGCAATGGCAGGTGCTGATGACAGAACAACTGTTGGCGACTTAGTATTCAATGTTGCTGATCAGGAATTAGTAGCAGGTAATACTTACGAAGTTGCTTTCCAGGCGAATGCTTTCAATAACATTCATGGATACCAATTTACAATGAACTTCGACCAGAGTGTTCTGGAAGTTGTAGATGTAAAAGCAGGTGACTTGAACAACATGACGGAAGCTAACTTTGGTATGACTAAGTTAAGTCAAGGAGCAATCACGACTAGCTGGACTAGCCAAGAGGCTCAGAACTTAACTAGAGATGCTAACGTATTCTACGTAAGTTTCACAGCTAAAGCAGACGGAATGTTATCAGAAGTATTATCTGTAAACTCTCGTTATACTGCTGCTGAAGCATACGATGCAAACCTTGATTTGATGAACGTTGAATTACGTTTCGGAGATGTTGAGTCTATTGCTTCTGAATTACGTTTGTACCAGAATACTCCAAATCCATTTAACCAAGAAACGGTTATCGGATTTGATTTGCCACAAGACGCTAACGTAATGTTGAATATTTACGACGGATCAGGTAAACTAGTTAAGCAAGTAGAAGGTAACTTCGCTAAAGGCTATAACAATGTTTCTCTATCTAAAGGAGAATTAGCTCCTGGTTTGCTACACTACCAGTTGGTTACACCAATGGGTACCGCAACGAAGAAGATGATTGTTCAGTAAATAGAATGATATAGAGAAGGCGCAAGCTTTCTTACAATAGCCGTTCAGTCCTGTCTTTAGGGCTGAACGGTTTTTTTAATTAAAATTAAAATTAAAACGAAAACTGGAAAGAGTTATTCAGAGAAGCTAATCAGTTTATTCAAATATTGATTCAATGGAATTAAAGCAACGAATGCTTTTTCTACCGTATCCACTAGATTATCAGCTGTGATTTCTTTGTAAGTCAGTTGCTTCGTAGCTACAAAGTTTTTACGACGCAAGAATTCAATGTGTTTGTGCGAAACATCAAAACCACGAGGAGCCGTTTTAAGCGCGTTAGGATCAGGATCTAAATTGCCATAAAAATTAGCGAAAGGTTTTTGTTTTAGAATTTCTAACAATTCTTCTCCGTCGTAATCAATTCCATCACGGATTTTCTTTAGCATCTCATTGTCAGGTCGCCAAAGCCCGCCACCTAGGAAAGAATTGTTTGGAGAGATTTGTAAATAAAAACTAGGTTCATCTGGAGTGAAAGGACTGAAACCAAAGTTGTCTTTATACATTGGTCGGTTGGGGTGGAATCTTCTGTTGTTGTTTATTCTGAAGATGGTTTGTTTTGGTTTTATGTTTTCCAGCTTAGGGTTGTGTTTCGCCATTCGCTTGAGGAATAACTCTATGTCGCTGAGCCAAATGTCTTTTGCTTCATGGTAGCGTTTGCGATTGGCGTCCATCCATTCTTTGGAATTATTTTGAGTTAGATCTTTAAGGAAGGTGTATACTTTTCGTTTGCTCATTGTTGTTGGTTTTTGTATTGGATAAATAACAAGGAGCTATGAAGAATTGTTTTAGCTGTTCTTTTCTTTCAGTACAAATCCTTTTCCATGTACGTTCTCTATAGTTACCCTATCATCTTTCGCTAAATATTTTCTAAGGTGAGAGATGAAGACGTCCATACTTTTGCGACTGAATTCATCTATGTTTCCCCAGATTTCGTGTAAAGCTTTTTTACGAGGAAGGAGTTGGTTCTTGTGTTGACAAAGCATTTCAAGCAGAGCTGCCTCGCGGGTAGTCAATTTTGTAATTTCATTGTTATGGCTTAATTGCTGAATAGAAGGGTGGAAAACATAGTTGCCAATGTGGTATTCGTTCGGTGAAGGACTATTTTTTTTCTGATTACCAATAAGTGCTCTGATTTTAACGACCAACAATTCTTCATCCACCGGTTTTGTAATGTAATCTACGGCTCCGGTTCTATATCCTTTTAGCTTATCAATTTTCAGTGACTTAGCGCTGAGAAAAATAAATGGTAAATTAGGATGCTTTGTTTTGGTGTGTTCTGCTACTTCAAAGCCATTCATGTCTGGTAGCATAATATCCAGGATAGCTAAGTCAAAAATATGTTGACTCATCAGCGCGATAGCTTCCTTTCCCGTTTTTGTCCAGACAACATCAAAATCTTGCATGCCCAGGTATTCTGATAGGATGTAACCAAAACTCTGATCGTCTTCTAATAAAAGTATTTTTTCCATTAGTTTAGTTTGATAATAAATTCGGTCCCTGGTTTATGACTGGTGTTTAATTCAATGGTTCCTCCGTGTGCTTCAATAATGTTTTTTACATAGCTTAACCCAATGCCAAAGCCAGTGCCTTTATAATTGTCATTTTTTTGTCCTCGGAAAAATCGACTAAATATCTTTGATTGATATTCTTTGTTTATTCCAGGACCATTATCTTTTACAGAAATAATTAATTGCTCTTTTTTATAGAAAGCATTTATTTTGATAGTAACGTCAGACGAAGAATACTTTAAACTGTTTTCTACAAGATTACAGAAACTACTTAGTAAATGATATTTATCACCAGTAATAGTATTATTTTTTAAATCACAATTAATGTCCAATTGGCCAGACTGGTTTTCTAATAAAGGCTTTAATTTGATTGGAATTTCATTTAGCAATTGGCAAATATTCACAGGTTCTTTTTCCAGTGTTAATTTATTATTGTCTAAAAGAGATAATTCTAAGAGCTTATCAATTTGATGCTCAAGAGATTTACTTTCCTTCTCGATTAGATGATGATAAGTCTTCGCTTTTATAGGATCAGGGTTTTCACTCAGAACTTTTGAGGCCAGACGGATAGAGCTTAAAGGTGTTTTAAATTCATGCGTTACGTTGTTGAAAAAGTCATCTTTTACTTGGGTTAATTCTTTGTGCGCTGCTAAGGATTTTAGTAGGATGTAAAATAAGCCAAGGAGTAATAATAATAACACAATATTAATTGCAAATAAATAAATCAAAGATCGCAACGCCTCAGAAAAAGTATTTGGCTGATAAAGCGAAACCCAAAGCGTTTCACCGATATCTTTTTTTAATCCTTTTATTGGACTGTAAAATTGAAAGGTAGCAAGGATTTGTAGACTATCAGAAGAGAGTGTTTCAGGGTTTAATTTCGCAGAGTCTTTTTTAGCAACAGTGCTAAAGGAGGAAATACAACTGAGGCATGCTCTGACTTCAGAATCAATTAATTCTTTTTTTAAGCTAATGTCATTTCCTCTGAACAAGCCACCGATAGAGTCTTGAAAAATAGCGAAATAAGTTTCTTTATTAATGCCTTTAGATTTTAAGTAGTTGTCAACTTTTTCTTCCATGACCGCCATTGGTACTAAAGGGAAGTCATCTAGTGTTCCATGAAAAGCGCTATGATCGATTCCGTTTATTTCCATTGCTACTTCCCCAACGACTTCTTTTAATTCGTGGATGATTTCACGTTCTCTAAAGTCTACGGCCTTAAAAACCCAGACTATTTGTAAACTGACCAAAGTCAGAAACAAAGCAAAAGCAAGCCCGCTTAGCTGCTGATAGTATTTTATTGATTTATTCACCTGCTCAATTTACCTGAATTTTAAGGACTAGAAAAGCTTATTAGGTTTTCATTAAGCTTTTTCGTTTTTGCTTAGGACTCTTTTGTTTTTATAGAGCTAAATCACACTTAGATCTGAAATACTTTTGAAGTATCATTTAATTATAAAAAACTAAAATCATGAAAAAATTAAGCACTCTTTTGTTTTTCGTACTCTTTGTAGCTTTGTCACAAAGCTCTATTGGTCAAAATCTGAAAAAGGAAATCACTGATTCAGAGATAAATTATTTAACTGGTGTTTTTGAAGAAATCAGTCAGAAAGACCAACAGTATCGTTCTTACTTGCAATGTGGAACCCTAGATGACAATATTATTGCAACGATTGATTCTATTATGAATAACGTCGGAATAGAGGAAGGATTCAAATATCAGAAAAGTCTCAACCTCTCACTAACAGAGCATGTGAAAGATTCTCTATGGAATTTGCAAAACCAACTCGACCTTCAAAATCATATGACTATTCGAGGAGTCTGGGCAGCTTACGGCTATATTCCAAAGGAACTTATCGAAGAGAATAATCACGTGCAAGTATTGTTGTTATTACATCCTCCAAAGGATTGGGATGTGCAAAAATTCCACGCAGACTATTCCACGTTCTTAATGACAGAAGTTGAGGCTGAAAGAATGCCTGCAAAAACGTACGCTATGTTCTATGATAATATTCTCTGCAAAATTTTACGTAAGCCACAGTTATATGGAACAAACCAGCAGTATGATTCTGCGGAAGGAAAAGTACTGCCTCCGATTATTGACGATTTGGCAATGGCGAATAAAGCAAGAAAAGATATTGGACTTCCGACCTTGGAGGAAGGGGAGTATCGGTTAGCAAAATAGATTGAGTAGGAAGCTGTTTTTCCAAAAAATGTATCTGATTGTATCAGCCCTAGAGACAGAACACTCAAATACATTTTTTGGAAATTGCACTGCGATCTGCCTTAGAAAAACCTAGGAACAACAAACCCAAAGAAAATCATAATCATAACTATGGAAACCAAGTTTAAGACAAAACCCGCCCGCGCCATTTCATGAACTTTGATATAGCCACTCGCAAAAACAATCGCATTTGGTGGCGTCGCCATTGGTAACATGAAGGCGCAACTGGAAGCCATCGCCACAGGGATTAGGAGATGTAGCATTTCCATATCTAGTCCCATCGCAATACCCGCAACAACCGGTGCGAAGATGGCAACCAGCGCTACATTGCTCATCAGTTCCGTCATGAAAACCATAAGTGTAACTAAAACGGCAGCGACCATCACGGTTGTAAAAGCTTTGTTAGAAGAAACCCATTCGCCGATGAATTGAATCACTTTTGCTTCAGATAATGCACTGGCCAAAGCCAAACCTCCGCCGAAAAGAATCAGAATTCCCCAGGGGAGTTTTACGGTATCTTTCCATTCTATGATAAAATCTCCAACGCCAAATCGGAAGGGAATCGTAAAAAGAGCAAAAGCAGCCAGCATACTGATACCAGCATCGGTCAGCTTTAGCGAAGGAAGTAATTCATTGATTGTCCCTCGACTGATCCATAACAATATAGTTACAAGGAAAATCAGGAGGACCTGGACTTCTCTTTTTTGAAGTGTTCCGAGTTTGTTGAGCTCTTCGGAGATGATGTCTCTGGAGCCATGCAGTTGTCCTAGGTTATTGGGGTACACCCATTTTACCAAAACGAAATAAACGACTCCAATCATTATTAAGCTAAAAGGAAGTCCCATCATCATCCAGTTGAGAAAAGAGATAGAAACGTTGTATTCATTTTCCATAAATCCGACGATGACGGTGTTTGGAGGAGTGCCGATGATGGTAGCAATCCCACCTACGTTTGCTGCATAGGCGATACCGAGCATGATGCTTAGTGCGAAATTTTGGTCGTTTTTAGAAAAGCCATCTTCATCATTGATTAGTAGTTTGATGACGGAAGCGACAATGGGAAGCATGACTACGGTAGTAGCTGTATTGCTGATCCACATGCTGAGAAATGCCGTGGCTATCATAAAACCGAGTATGACTCTGTTGGGACTGGTACCGGTCAGCTTTACAATATTTAAAGCAATGCGTTTATGTAAATTGACTTTCTCCAAGGCCAAGGCCATTACAAAACCTCCGAAGAATAAAAAGACAATCGGACTGCCATAACTAGCTGCTACCGTTTTAATATCCATAATTCCAACTAAAGGAAAAATCGTCAAAGGGATCAAAGCCGTTACAGAAATAGAAACTGCCTCGGTAATCCACCAGGCAATCATCCATGCAGCGACTGCAATTACCTTATCTGCCGCAGGGCTAATCAAGGCAAATGGGAGGTTGTACAAAATCAAAAATAGTAGTGGCCCTATAATTAGCCCTGTTTTTTTTGCTAAAGAATAATTCATTCCTAAAGTTAACATTCTATATTTGTGAAAATAGACAGAGCTAATTATGATCTTACAAAAAATTGCGAATCTCATCCGTAATCTTCACGGCTGGAAGCTTATCGGCAAACCCATTCCGCCGGAAGCGATGCGTTGTGTTTTTGTATTTGCTCCTCACACTTCGAACTGGGATTTCTATCATGGGATGATGAATATGTTTGGCTGGGGTATTCCAGTAAAAGTAGCCATCAAAAATTTCTGGACGCAGTTTCCTTTCAATCTACTTATTAAACCACTGGGTGGTGTCGGCATTGATCGCTCTAAAAAAACGGGTGATCGAAAAGGTGCACAAATTTTAGCCATGGCTTCTGTTTTCAAACGCTATGAAAAAATTGCTTTCATTATCACTCCTGAAGGTTCCCGCTCCAAACGAACAAAGTGGAAGCAAGGCGTTTATTATATCGCCAAAGAGGCAGGTGTGCCTATCGTCACGATGACTGCGAATTATGATACAAGGGACATTACCTTCGGTCCGGTTTTTCATCCTGAGAAGGATGACTTGGAAACGGTGATGCGAGGGATGATGGATTTTTATAGGGTGCATGGAATTGGAGCGAAGTATCCGGAGGAGTTTGCTTTGGATGAGCGGTATGTGTGAGGAAATAAAAAAGCGTTCGCTAAATCATAAGTAACTCAGCAAACGCTTTTCAAAAGTATTTTCTCTCAGTAACCGCCTAGCCCAAGTCCATTGGCACTTCCATCAACAAAACTCGGCTCCCTTCCTTCGCTTCAATCTCAAAGTCCTCCACCTCCCAGATTCCAAAGCCATCTCGCTTCTCCAAAGCCTGACCCGCAACTGTCGCTTCTCCATCTAAGACAAAAGCATACACGCCGTTGCCTGGTTTTTTGACTTTGTAATTAGTACAGGATGTTTTGTCGAATTTTCCTAAATGGAACCAAGCGTCCTGATGTGCATACACCCCCTGGTCGTCTTTACTTGGCGAAAGCACTTGATAAAATTCGTTTTTCTTTTCAATGTCTTTCAAAGAAATTTGAGAATAGTTCGGTTGGATATTTCGCTCCTTTGGGAAAACCCAGATTTGCAAAAAACGAACTTCTTGGTCTTTGTTTTTATTGAACTCGCTGTGCTGAACGCCTGTACCCGCACTCATGATTTGGATGTCGCCTTCTTTGATAACGGTCGTATTTCCCATGCTGTCCTGATGCTCCAGATCGCCCGATAACGGAATGGAAATAATCTCCATGTTATCATGCGGATGTCTTCCAAAGCCTCTTGCAGGAGCTACGATGTCGTCATTCAAAACGCGAAGAACACCAAAGTTCATGCGATCTGGATTGTGGTAGTTGGCGAAACTAAAACTATGATGAGAATTCAACCAACCATGATTGGCGTGGCCTCTGGTATTGGCCTTATGCAATACTGTGTTCATTGTTGAAATGTTTTTGTGATTTGGTAAATGGTTGAAACCGACCTGCTCCATCAATTTATCGTAAGTAGATTTTGAAGTAGTTGTTTCCTTCGCTTTTGCAGCAGCTGGAAGTAGTCCTCCTGCCAAACTTGCGATTAGTGATTTCTTTATGAAGTTTTTTCGATTCATTTTAAAAAGATTTTATTGACGAATAAAAGAGGTCGGATTCTTTAAATGATTATTACACCACAAAGTTCAGACATATTTAATTGAAATAAAATAAGCTGGTTTAAAAAAGGAAGTTAAGGTAGATTAACTTTTTGCTTCGTCAGCAATCTGTTTCCTAATCGCACTAAGAAACTCCTTCGTAATTCCCAAGTAAGAAGCGATCATATACTGCGGCACCCGCTTCGCAATCTGAGGATATTCTTCACAAAACAAAAGATACCTTTCTTTAGCTGGAAGCGAATAACTCCGGACCACTCGTTTCGACATATTTGCATAAGCACTCTGAAAGATCAATCGAAAAAAGCGTTCCATCTTCGGCACTTCTTTGTACAACTGCTCCAGGTCTTCAAAGCGAATTTGCATCACCTCTGAGTTTTCTAAACATTGCGTATTAAAGTCCGCAGGGCTCTGACGAATGAAGCTTTCCAGGTCGCCCACCCACCAATTTTCGATACCGAAAAGGATGATGTTTTCATGACCTTTGTCGTCGAGGCAAAAGGTTCTGACCTTTCCAGAAATGATATAGGTTTGATACCTGGCCACATCTCCATTTTGTACGATGTACTGACCTTTAAGGTATTTGCGATGCTTGAATTTGGAGAGGAGGATGGCTTCTTCCTCGGGGCTGAGTTGGATGTATTTACTGAGGTAGCTTAGGAAGGATTGCATGCTTTGGATTTTACTTTGGATAAGCCAGGACCTGAAGGCGGGACGCGGATGAAACAGATAGCACGGATTTTTTAGATTTTAAAAGAAGTCAAAAACGCATAAAGCAAAAAATAAGAATCTGAGAAGATCCAAAGAATCCGCATTATTCGTGGTCCTCTTAATATCAAAAAATATCTATCACCCAATCCGCACTACAATTTTCCCAAAGTGCCGCCCAGCCTCCTGGCATCGAAACGCCTCTGCCAATTCCTCAAATTCAAAAACCTGATCGACTACTGGTTTCATACCGCTAACATTGATAGCATCAACCATATCCATTTGCATAGCTCTACTACCAACGGCAAGTCCAGTCATTCTTAGATGCTTGAAAAATAATTTAGGGAACGTAATTACTCCTTTTCTACCATTACCCAAAATACCAATAGAAGCAATGTGTCCACCAATAGCTGCGGCCTCAATGGAATTTACCATTGTAGAACCACCACCTACATCCAGCACATGATCCACACCGCCGCCCGTCATTTTGAAAATGGTTTTTCCCCAGCGTTCGTCTTCTTTGTAGTTGATGACGGCTTCTGCCCCCATCTCTTTTAAGCGCTCCGCTTTTTCAGGTGAAGAGGTCGTGGCATATACTCTTGCGCCAGCGGCTTTCGCCAATTGCATAGCGAAGATGGACATGCCGCCCGTTCCTTCGATCAGTACTTTTTGACCAGCCTGTAGATTGCCTTCTACGAATAATCCTCGCCAGGCAGTGGTGCAAGCGCAGGGTAGGGTAGCGGCTTCTTCGTAAGAATAACCTTCTGGGATTGCGGTGACATCCGTTGCTTTATAACAACACATTTCCGTCATGCAACCATCAATGGATTCGCCCATGATTCCTTTGGTCTTTGTAAGGCTTGGTTTGCCCTCTACCCATTTTGGAAAAAACATAGACATGACTTTATCGCCTACTTTCCACTCGGAGACTTGTTCTCCAACTTCTATGATTTCACCTGCTCCGTCAGACATTGGGATTCGTCCGTCTGCGACTGGGATGAGTCCCATTGCGACTAGGTAGTCATGGTAGTTGAGGGAAGTAGCGTGCCAGCGGACGAGGATTTCGTCTGGCTTTGGAGTTGGTTTTTCTTTTTCAGAAATGATAAGGTTATCAAGGCCGCCGGGTGATTTTATGGAGAGGGTTTTCATTTTGTTTAGGTTGTTTTTTAGGAAAAGTAATTATAACAATAGTATTACAACTAGCCCATGTTTGTTTTCCGTTTTAATAACTTCACAATCTCCTCATTACTCAACAAAAACTCCCCAAAGTTTTTCCCCCAAATCTGATAAGTCAACTTAGAAGGATGAACTCCATCGCTGAAAAAATCTTTGCGGGTTTTATTTAATTTGAACTTCTTCGACCAACCTTTCATCGTAATAATATCCGACCGAAAGTAAACATGCTTTTGTCTTTTGACTAACTTGTCCAATTCCTGCCCCAGGATTTCTACCAAATTGCCAATGGTCATTTTTATCAATTTAGTGAAGGCTGGAAACTCTTTGATCGGAGGCATATTGATAAAGCAAATCGGCGTATCTGGAAATCTGGACCGAAGCGTTTCGATCAAGGTCTGCATCTGATCACGCCACTTCCCAGGGCGGTTTAGTTTGAAAGCATCATTAGCCCCCAGACCAATAACCACCAGGTCTACTGCTTGCTCCGTGATGGTCGGTAAAATTTTATAAGTCACTCGCTTAGCCGTGTAGCCCGATTTTGCATAAACTTTCCATTGGATATTACTACCCAGTCCTGCTGCTAGTGTTTTGGCTAAAGTACCGGTGAAGCCTTCTTCGTGTGTATTGACGCCTACGCCGGCAATGGTACTTTCGCCGATGGTCAACATACGTAGTACCTTTTTAGAACTTTGTTTTGCAACGCCAGTCAAGCCCGTAGCTTCGGGGAGCTTTGGAATGCTCGCTCTAATGTTTTTGGCTTGAACGTACATCAGTGGTAAAAGTGGTATGGAAAGCCCTGCGCCGAAAAGATATTTTAAATTCATGGATTGTCTTTATGTTGCTAATTTTATGGCTTTGATGGAACATTTAGGGTGCATACTAAACAAGGACTTACACAAAATGGTTTTCTAACAAATACTTGTTCCTTTAATCTATTTACTGATGTCCAATATTAGGAATAATTTTTCAATATTGGAATTATTAAATAACTCTTTAGCTACAACTTCCGTTGAAATAATTTTAGCATAAGTAACGATACAAATTACTTAAATAGACATCACCATATGATTATAGATAATCTGATAAACAGTCTACAAACAGGAAATGAGAAAGACCGTCTCTACGCAGTAGAAGAACTTTTTGAAATGCCAGAGGAAAAGGCGATCCCGGCACTTGTTGGAGCTTTGGTAGATTTAAACAGTGAGGTTCGTATAAGCGCTGAAAAACTGTTAAGTGTAATTGATGAAAATTGGTCTTCGAATGAGCAAACGAAACTTGCGGTGCCTTATCTCATCAAGAAGTTACAAAGCAGCAATAGCGACGTTTGGAAAACAGCCTCTCGTTGGTTAGCTGAGTTGAACGCTGTTTCTTTACCTTTATTGATTGATGCTATCGAGAATCCAAAAAATGATGAAGCGCAGTACAAAGCGATACAGGTCATTCGACAAATGAAGGAGAGCGGCGTTTCAGCAGTACCTGCATTAATCACGGCTTTAGAGAGTGAAAAGTCTACAGTAAAAGAAGCAGCAATTAGAGCTTTAACAGAGAGTAGAAGTACAAATGGAAAAATACCAGAGGCTTTAAATCCACTGCTGGAAAACGGGGCATCTTCTATTCGCGAAGCTGCGGCAAAAGCATTTGTTTCTTTTGGTGAAAAAGCTGGGCCGTACTCCCGACCACTTGTAAAACTATTGTTAGATAAAGACTTTAAAGTTAGAACGGCTGCTGCCGAATCCTTGAGGTCCATTGGCCAACCTGCCGTAAAAGACTTACTGGATCTGATTCATCAACGTGCAGATTTACGTACCATCGAAATAGAAAGACTTCAGCGAACAAAAGGCGATCTTTTCAAAGGTGTAGATATGGAAACCTTCGCCCGCGAACCTTACAAAGCATTGCAAAATGTAAACTGGCACTTGAATGATATTCTCGAAGACCTCAAAAGAATAGATACAGGTATTCT
>JBGCDT010000552.1:0-3137 GCA_045105695.1 Saprospiraceae bacterium
ACTGTTCATTAAAGTGTGTCACAAAAGATTTAGACAAATAGGACTAAATTTGTAAAACATAGACAACTTAGATGAATAAAAAGAATCGAGAATTAGAGAACAAAGAAAGTTTGTTATCATTTGCAAAACAAGCAGCAGAGCGTTTAAAGAACGGAGAAGAATTAAGCGGGAAGGATGGCGTATTAGCTCCCTTAATCAAGCAAATAATAGAGGCTAGTTTAGAAGGAGAATTAAACGCACATATTGAGCAAGATCGCCTTGACGGAATTACAAACAGAAAGAATGGACGGACCTTTAAAACCGTAAAAAGTGAATACGGCCCTATAGATTTGGAAGTGGGCAGGGATAGAGATAGTTCATTTAATCCGCAACTGGTTAGCAAGCGACAGACGAGTCTTGGCAAAGGGTTAGATAATAAAATATTATCCATGTATAGTCGAGGAATGACGTATTCGGATATTCAAACCCATTTGGTAGATTTATATGGATTGGATGTATCAAAAGGCAAACTTAGTGCGATTACCGATCAAGTGTTACCACAACTCGAAGAGTGGCGAACTCGCTCCCTTCAAAAAGTATATCCGATAGTATGGATGGATGCGTTGCACTATAAAGTTCGGCATAATAAGCAAATAGAAAGTCGGGCAGTATATTGTGTATTAGGCATTGATTCCAAAGGACATAAAGAACTGTTGGGCTTATATGTATCAAACAATGAAGGAGCGAAATTTTGGCTAGGAGTTCTTACCGATCTACAAAATCGGGGTGTAGCAGATATATTAATCGCCTGTATTGACAATCTAACGGGTTTTTCATCTGCAATTGAGAGTATATATCCGAGTACCGAAGTACAGCTTTGTATAGTACATCAAATTAGAAATAGTTTGAAGTATGTGACCACAGAAGATCAACGTCCGTTTTTAAATGATTTAAAATTGGTTTATAAAGCTAAAAGCAAGGAAAGCGCAGAGTATAACTTAGATAATTTGGAAAAGAAATGGGGCTCCAAGTATCCAGTAGTATTGAGATCATGGCGGACCCACTGGGATTTATTATCTAATTACTTTAAGTTCAGTGCTCAGATTAGAAGAATGATTTATACAACCAATACCGTAGAAGGATTTAATAGGCAATTGAGAAAACCTACAAAGTCAAAATCGGTATTGCCCAATGATCAAGCATTACTTAAATTGTTATATTTAGTGAGTCAAAATGTGATTGCAAAATGGACTAGTCCTTTACCGAAATGGGCATTAATAGCACAACAATTATTTATACATTTTGGAAGTAGAATGCCAATAGATCTCCCTTTGAAATGATAATTGAGCTATGATAAGGAAGATTTTCTTTTCATAAAAGCCCCCTCATTTTGAGGGCTTTTGCGAAAAAAAAATGGATATATAAACTAATATTTTTTTAACGTTGACACACTTTATTGAACTATACCCATCATCTGTTGGCGTATATATTAGTTTAGTAGTAACTACTCAGGTATCAAAGATAGCGCATTGAAAACGCTTTGATTATTTTTTAAGCAGGTATCGATTACAGATCGAATGATTGCGAACTGTTGAGCGCCTTGTTTAGTTTTGAACATTCCTGAGACTTTCATTTTTACTTTCATATTTCGTATGGCTCTTTCGGAAGCATTATTATCATACGGTAAAATATCATACCTTAAAAAAGGGAATATATACTGTTGATACTTTCTCATTCTCTTTTGAAAGCTCCTTAATTTCTTAGTGCTGGATAGCTCTTGGATGTGTACAAGGTTATTTAATTGTTCTTCAATATTGAGAATAGCCTTTGAATAATCTTTTTCACGCTCACTAAGAATTTTATGCTTTAATCTTATAGCTTTGGTTAATAGCTGCATCATTTGATAAGCCCATTGATCTGTACGTTTTTCAACAAAATACTGTAGTTCTCGTAGCAAATGCGCAACGCAAAGCTGATGGGTTTTACATTCGACTTTAAAGTGAGGCTTCCAGCAATCATGTACGAGTATAGATTGTTTCAACCCTTGTGGGAAAACTTCTCGAATGGTTTGCTCCCCTCTATTTTCAGAGGCGTACAGTAAGGTGCACTTATCATTTTGCCATGTCCACATCCATGCTTTATTCCCGTTCAACCGGTAGCCTGTTTCATCCGTTCCTGACCATTTTGAGCGAATCAATCGTAATTTTATTACTTGATATATCCATTCACAAGATTCGGAGAATCTTGCAATCTTATTGACTATGGTTCCTTCACTCATCGAAACTTGAAAAATATCACGCATCATTTCTTTGATTCGATTATGCGCTATATACTGCCGAACACTAAAGTAGGATATCAATGTATTGATGTTATTTCCATAACTGATAGGGCTTCTTACCTCTTTAGGGAAGTCTCCCCGGCTGGATTGACCACAATTTCTGCATTGGCGTTCATAACTTCTATGCTCGGTAACTATAGGTTTTATCGGCGGGATATCTATAACCTGACGGATGGACTGTAGATGGCGTTCAACGGACTGTTCAAATTCATGACCACAACATTGGCAATAATTGGGATCGTGTTCTATAATTTCATCTGGGTTTTCACACATCTTCAAGGTTGACCCCTTATGACCAGCTTGTCCACCTGACTTCTTTCCACTCTTCTTTCGTAATGATTTTGTCTTGCGATTCTCATCTTTGGACGGTGGAATACTACTGTTTTTGCTATTCTTGTTATGCTCCAGCTCTTCCACCCGAGCTTCCAATATTGCAATGCGTGACAATGCTTCTTTCAGTAACTGAAGAAGTTCAGAATTTTTCTTTTCTAATATTTTCTCTTTTCTTGTGATAATAGACCATTTTTATCCATTATCTTCTCGGTAGGTAATCATATAACGTATTTTTTTACTTTTTATGATATTTCAGAGATACCTGAGTAGTTACACGAAAAGAAACTTAGAATTATGAAATAGACTATTAGTTGATTCTTTCCTAAATTTTGTTTTTTCGAAATTTGAAATCCAATTCCCCAAATTACTATTACTAAAATCACATTCCCTAAAAATCTTAATATTTGAAAGGGAGAATCTCCTTGAAATATTTCAATTCTAATGCAATTCACCGAGGTCAATTTGCTTATTCCAATTATGGTTACAA
>JBGCDT010000553.1:0-4497 GCA_045105695.1 Saprospiraceae bacterium
TAAAGCATTTGCAATTGTTCGGTACAATCAAGATGGGACTGTAGATAGTTCATTTAGTACCGTAAATCAAGATGGCATTTTCTTAGGACCTCTTGGAGAATGCTTTGCTATTGCAATACAGTCTGATGGAAAAATAGTTGCAGCCGGAGCAGTTTCTAATGGTGGTGACGATTTTCAATTGGCACGTTATAATATGGACGGCACTATAGACAACTCGTTTGGAACAAACGGGGTAGTAACAACTGATTTAGGGGGTGAAAATGAGATTGCTAGATCCGTAGTAATCCAACCTGATGGAAAAATTATTGTGGCAGGACACAGTAACAATGGAGCCGATTATGATTTCGCAATTGCGCGTTATAATTTGGATGGATCTTTAGATAACAGCTTTAGTATAAATGGAATGGTGACGACAGATTTTGAAAATTTTACTGATAGAGCAAGTTCAGTAATACTGCAAACTGATGGTAAAATTGTGGTTGCAGGATTGACTACGAATCCGATCTTTTATTACCCCTATATTGCCCTTGCAAGATATAACACAGACGGCACATTAGACAATTCTTTCGGTGTCAATGGTAAAGTAATTTCTCTTCTTGAAGGAAATGCTAAAGATTTAGTCCTTCAACCTGATGGAAAAATTATTGCAACAGGTGGTACTAACTGCTTTGTACTTCTGAGCTTCAACGCAGATGGTACTCTTGATACTGATTTTGGAGTTGACGGAATAGTAAATGAAGATATCGGTACTGTGAATAAAAATTTAGCTTTAGGTTGCACCCTACAGCCTGATGGTAGAATCGTTGCTGTTGGATTTGGAGAATTAGATGGTAACAATACCGATAGCGATTTTGCAGTCGCAAGATTTATTAATGACCTAAACTTGGGGGTAATTTCATTTTCAAGACAAGAAAACAGCATGCTTATTTATCCCAATCCTATAAAAGAGAGCGCCACCATTGAATATACTTTGACCTCTACTGAAACATTAAGTTTAGAACTCTACGACTTATCAGGCAAACTAGTTCAATCACTATTTACCACTGAAGAAAGAGATCCGGGACAACATAAAGAAACGTTTGTACTAGATGCTAATCTCGAAGTTGGGAATTATATTCTTACGCTGAGTAATCAAATGGGGAGTTCTAGTGTGAGAATAAATTACTCCGCCAACTGAAAATAATAATCCTTAAACTCTAAAATATTCACATACTGATTTTCATACCGCTCAACCTTTGAGTAGTCCTCTGACTTCGCATCTTTAGGAGCAACCGGCATTAAGTTAATTCGCGTATGAAGCAAGTCCTTACCATTTTGATCAATGGTTTGTTGGAACTGTGTACCGCCCCTTTTTAGCTCGTTGCCAAAGTAACGCATGAGGTCATAACCAACTACGGCTTCGTTCATCGGAACGCTTCCAAACTTGTAATAAAACTTTTTCTTAAAGTTCTTCACCTCTTCTTTGTCAGGATTAATATCCGTATCGCTACTGACGTGGAGGTTTAGATTTTCGTAATAGTCGTAGCTGATTTGTTCGTACTTCATCCATTGCGGCATACCGTAAATGACCACTTTATTTGGACCTTTAGCAATACTGATTTTTCGCATCAGCGAATAGATAAACGATTCATTAGACCAAGAAGGAATGATGAATACTGTCGTTTTTCCATCTTGAATATAGGGCTTGACATCCATCTCCGAGAAATCAACTGTATTATCAGTTACGATGAATTCTTTCAGCGGTTCAACGTTGCTCTTCCCTTCAAACTCCTGATGTGCTTCCTGGAAATATTTCAAACGATTGGTTTCCGCGGATTTATTTCTAACAACTAAAACCAACTGCTCCGCTTTATAATCATCTAATGCATGACGAGTAATGGTTTTACAATGCTCTTTCAAACCAGGACTAATTTGCAGATAATAAGGATTGTTTTTCGTAATCGTAACAGAAGGACTTAGCGGTGCAACCATCGGTTTTTTTTCCGCTTTCGCAAAATCAGAGACTAGCTTTAAATTGTCTTTAGCAATTGGTCCAATAATTAAATCAGCTTCTTTCAGCATATCATTTTCCAATAAGGATTTTGTTTTGCTTGCAGAAGCTTGGGTATCATGAACAGAGACATTTAGTTTTACGCCATCGGAAGACAGCTCGTCAAAAGCCAATTGCATTCCGCCATACAAATTGATGGCAAGTTCTGATTTTTGATTAATGCTTTTACCAAATTCGTCAAAATTATTGGTCATAAAAGGTAGTAGGACCGCTACGTTATAAGATGTTTTCTTTTTGCCAACGCCAGGGGTACCGCTCATGCCATCCCCCACATCGTCACTAGTGATTGGTGGTGCGACATCTTCGGCTGGTTCTGTCCATGCAATCGTATCCATAGGAGCATCGACGGTGGTTGGTTCCTCCCACTTGCCTGTTTTAGGATTGTAGACTTTGCCTCCAGTGATTTCTCCTAAGTCTTCATCTGCCTTTTTTTCATCACGCGGCACTTTCTTCAAAGCATCGCAGGAAGACAATAAGCATAGAGCAAACAGCAGAAGAAAGCTATTTCTCAAAATAGAAAAAGGGGTTAAACGCATGGCTGATTTATTCCCACTCAATGGTTGCAGGCGGTTTAGTACTGATGTCATAAACTACTCTATTTATTCCTTTTACGTTGTTGATAATTTCACTAGAAACTTTTGCTAAAAAGTCGTGTGGCAATCTGCTCCACTCGGCAGTCATTCCATCTAATGAGTTGACCGCACGAAGCGCGATGGTAAATTCGTAGGTCCGCTCATCGCCCATCACTCCTACCGATTGTACCGGCAGTAAGATAGTACAGGCTTGCCAAACCTTATCATAAAGGTCGAATTTTTTTAGATTATTAATGAAAATGGCGTCCGCATTCTGCAATAGTTTCACTTTCTCTTCACTCACTGGCCCCAAGATACGAATAGCCAAACCAGGTCCAGGGAAAGGATGTCTGTTGATAATATTAGGTGTGATATCCATTTCCGCTCCTACTTTTCTAACCTCATCTTTAAACAGCATACGCAGCGGCTCAACGATTTTCATCTTCATTTTTTCCGGAAGGCCACCTACGTTGTGATGTGACTTGATGGTCACTGAAGGTCCGTGAACGGAAACCGATTCGATCACATCTGGGTAGATGGTCCCCTGCCCTAGCCAACTGAAATCATCTAACTCAGAAGACTGCTCATCAAAAGCTTCAATGAATAAACGACCGATTATCTTTCGTTTTTTCTCAGGATCAGAAACACCAGCTAACTCGCCCCAGAACTTTTGCTTAGCATCTATTCCTTTAATATTCAAACCCATCCCTTCGTAGGAAGCGAGTACTTCTTCAAATTCTCCTTTTCGCAAAAGTCCATTGTCAATGAAAAAACAAAATAGATTTTTACCCACTGCTTTGTGTAATAGCATTGCAGCAACAGTAGAGTCCACTCCCCCGGAAAGTGCCATTAAGACCTTCTGATCTCCAATCTGCTTTTTCAATTGCTCAACAGTATCATCTACAAAAGCCGCTGGAGTCCAAGTCCCTTCGCAACCTGCTATATCGATACAGAAGTTCTTCAGCAAAGTTTTCCCTTCCAGAGAATGGGTCACCTCTGGGTGGAACTGAATACAGTAAACTGGATGATCGAATGTATCTGCTTTAGATCGAAAAGCAGCCACTGGAATATCTTCCGTACCTGCCAAGACTTCAAACTGTTCTGGCAAAGACATGATGGTATCCCCATGCGACATCCATATCTGACTTGCTTTAGAAATATCTTTCAGGAAAGGATCCTGAGTTCCATTGAAGTTGAGGTGTGCTTTTCCATACTCCCGTTTTTCAGATCGCTCTACTTTTCCACCATAGTGATTGGCGATGTATTGAGCGCCATAGCAGATCGCCAATACGGGTCTTTCATTGATGATCTTTTTGAGATCAGGGTGTAATGCTTTTTCATCCGTCACCGAAAAAGGAGACCCTGAAAGTATAACCGCCTTAATGGAATCGTCAAGGGTGGTTACTTTGTTGTAGGGAATGATCTCAGAGTAGATATTAAGTTCCCGAATTCGACGGGCAATAAGCTGGGTGTATTGTGACCCAAAGTCAAGAATAAGTACTTTTTCCTCCATGGGCGCAAATATAAGTAAGAGCTTGGAGAAAGTTGGGTTAGTAAGAAGTAGAAATGAATTTTGTTTCTCATTGTAGAGAAGCAATCTTTAGCTGATTTAGTGTTAAAAAGACACAGCTTGAAAAGCTAAGGATTTACTAGTGTTCTGCTATAACACATCATTATTAACGCTTCCTATTTAGATAGCCTTGCATGGTACAATCTTTGAAACTACATATAGCAAAATACGTATATGTAAAGGTGTTTTTTCTATCCCCTCTCAAAAAAACACCCTCAGTATTAAGACTATTAATAAGTCTACATAAGAAAGTCGAACAAACCATCTATGAAATTGCAATTTGATATTCTATAGCAATTACAATA
>JBGCDT010000554.1:0-4561 GCA_045105695.1 Saprospiraceae bacterium
GGGGCAGTTCGCCAACCAAGCCTCAAAAGTTTGTGAATGTTGCTGTGCTAATTGTCCAGCTGCCCCTGATGGACCACGGAAAACAATCGGACAGTTGTATTCTCCTGCAGATTGTGATAAGGTCTTTGCAGCATTGTTTACAATTTGGTCAAAAGCCAAAACCGCAAAGTTCCAAGTCATTAATTCTACGATTGGGCGCAAGCCGTTCATTGCAGCTCCGACACCTATTCCAGCAAAACCTAGTTCTGCAATTGGAGTATCAATCACACGTCGTGCACCGAACTCATCGAGCATCCCTTTACTTACTTTGTAAGCACCATTGTATTCTGCCACTTCCTCTCCCATCAAAAAGACAGAATCGTCTCTTCTCATTTCTTCGCTCATTCCTTCGCGAAGCGCGTCTCTTAAAGCTATTTCTCTAGCCATAGTCTAGTTAGTTTATTTGTCAAAAATGAAGACCAAAAGTAAGGTATTATGCGGTATTGACAAAGGTTTTGGTTTAATAAGTGTCAGCTATAATATGTTGTGAACCAATCGTGTTAGTTTATCTAATTTCTGTAACACGTTAAAGTACTGTTAATGAATAAACCTAGCACTTGGACAATCAGTCAAAGAGGTGTTACTAAAAAAGAAGTACACGTACCGAAAACGATTCTCGATAATGACATAACTAAAAAATAAACCTAAATACTTTACCACTTTGACAAGTGAATTTTGAAAACAGGTCAAAGACAAAATCCAAATACCATGAAGAACTTAATGCTGATTTTCGCCGCTCTCTTTGTTTTTCAAACTGCAAATGCTCAAGTAAAATTTGGCTTGAGAGCTGGACTAAATACGACTGACATTACCACAGATCAGATTAGAATAAAAGATGCAAACGATCTGGACGCCTTGGGTATATCTATTGCCAATGCTAATTATGGCGTTCACTTTGGAGCTGTGATTCAAGCTCAGATAGGAAAACGTTTTTTCTTACAACCTGAGATTCAACTAAGTAGCAATAGCATTGATTATAAAATTGAAAACTTCGGAGATGCCCAAACCTATGAAACCATTTTAAGAGAGAACTATCAATATATGGACATTCCGATTATGGCAGGTTTAAAATTTGGACCGTTGCGTTTACAAGCTGGCCCAGTTGCTCATAAGTTTTTGTATAGCAATTCTGACTTGACGGATATCTCTGGTTATGATCCTCAATTTGAAGATTGGACCTGGGGTTACCAAACAGGCGTTGGGCTAGACATCTGGAGATTTATGATTGATGTCAAGTACGAAGGCTCTTTCGATAATCAGAGCGATCATTTCAACTTTTTTGGAAAAGACTATAACTTTGATAAAACACCTGGAAGATTCGTAGCCACGTTGGGATACACCTTCTAGTAAAAAATAATTTTGACCTAGGAATATTGAAGCCTTCATTTGCTTTTGCGAATGAGGGCTCTTTCTTTGATATATACATACCTTCGACTTTCGATAAAACAAAGAGGCATTTGACCGATAACAGATGACATTCTGTATATATTCGGTGAAGTACAGTGGCAAATATTCAGAGTAAGAAAATGCATACGAGAGACGCTAACCGCTCAAAAATAGAACGCTCAAATTATTCATGTAACAATACACTTACATAAAAGTAGAAATTCAGCAAATAAATTTTGTATGGATAAATTTTATTATATATTTGTGCTTCTCATCCGATTTTATCTAAAAAAGCTTTACTCAAAGGTCTTTACTTTTCTATCTAGATCTTTTCCAAAAATCCCATAATTCTATAAATATGGAACTGGATATTATTGCCAGTTTTCCAAAAGAGCTATATACACCCTCATGTCCCTATTTTACGGGAGGCCGTCCCGAGTTTTAACACACGAAAGAGGCTATCCCAAAACCGTTTTGGGAGATTAAAGAAGAACTTGCCGGAATATTTTAAAAATGTTTTGGTGGAGTTCTTTGGGTGTCTTTAGAAGGTAAGAATTCTTCCTTAAGCGATTCTGATTCTAGGATCAATCAGTACATATAATAAGTCCATCAATAAATTTACCAGCACGAAGATCGTAGCTGTAAAAAGAACGGCTCCCAATACTACCGGGATGTCGTAGTTCAATAATGCATTGACGGTTACCTGCCCCAAGCCATTGAATTGAAATACATTTTCTACAAAGAAAGCTCCTGCTAAAAGTGCTGCAAACCAGCCACTTATAGCTGTAGCTACTGGATTCATGGCATTCCGCAAGGCATGTTTAAACAGCACAGGTACAGCTCCCAATCCCTTTGCCTTAGCGGTACGAATGTAATCCTGAGCAAGTACATCCAACATTGCAGAGCGGGTCAATTGAGTAATAATAGCCACAGGCCGAATCCCCAAAGCAATCCCTGGAAGAATCAGGTTTTTCCAAAAGAAACGATCATCTCCAAAGTCATCCATTCCATAAACGGAACCACTCACCTGCAAACCAGTATAGTCCTTTAGAAAATAGCCAAAGACCAAAGCCAGCAACATAGCGCTTACATAACTGGGGATTGAAAATCCTAGAACAGAACCCACAACCGCCGCATTATCAAAAGCAGAGTGCTGCTTAATAGCTGCTATCACGCCCAATGGAATTCCAATAATAATAGCTAATAGAATAGCTGCACCCGCTAACAATAAAGTCCGAGGTACCGCTTCCGATAAAATAGCAGATACCCGTTTACCACTTTGATAACTCTCGCGGAGGTAAGGCCATTTCAGAACCAGGCTTTGCTCCCCTACTGAAAATAATGCTATACAACTGTATCGCTCTGTATCTTCTACTAGAGAAATGGGACTCAGGTCTGCTAGGTATTTTCCCAACTGGGCGATCAATGACTGATCTAATCCTAGCTCCTTCCGCTTCGCATCCAAAGAAGCGGAATCAGAACGTTGTCCAAAAGTCAGACGAGCAGGATCTACCGGCGCCAGATAAATCACAGAGGATATGGTTATGACCACCAGGACCAAAACCAATATTCCATAAGCTAATTTTCTGACGATGTAAGACAACATGCTTTTTACTGATATTTTATAATCTGTCTATTGGAAAAAGACAACCTAACAATCCTTTTACAAAACGTTGACGAGGTACTCTTCTTGAGCAACCATAGTCCCTAGTGCTTTCAGTTCAATACCCAAAGCTCTGTTCAATTGATGGAAATGATTCTCTTCACCTTTGGCAACAGCAACTAAAAGACCTCCACTAGTCTGAGGATCACAAAGGATATGTTTGTGGCGATCTGATAGCGGCGCAACCTTATGTCCGTAGGAATCCCAGTTGCGATTTGTACCGCCGGGGATGCAGTTATTATCAAGGTAATATTCTAAGATAGCTTTGTCTAAAAGAGGAACTTTGTCATAGTAAACGTTAGCGGTCGTATTGCTGGCCTCACACATTTCCGAAAGGTGTCCCATCAATCCAAAACCAGTAACATCTGTCATGGCTTCGATGTAAGGTTGTTTTCCATAAACTTCTCCAATCTTATTTAAAGCTGTCATACTTCGTATAGCTAGCTTCTGATGCTCAGCAGTCAGTAGACCTTTCTTTTGAGAAGTTGCTAAAATCCCAACGCCCAATGGCTTAGTTAGAAAGAGAGAAGAACCAATTGTAGCTCCTCCATTTTTCTTAAGGTTTTTTATATCCACTTTTCCAGTAACAGCCAATCCAAACACAGGTTCGGGGCAATCAATACTATGACCACCTGCCAGCGGAATACCAGCCTCAGCACACGCGGCTCTGCCCCCTTCAATGACTTGCCCTGCGACCTCGGGAGGTAAGTCTTTTATGGGCCAACCTAGAATCGCAATCGCCATGAGTGGAGATGCTCCCATTGCATAGATATCTGAAATCGCATTCACTGCCGCTATCTTTCCAAAAGTTTTAGGATCGTCAACAATGGGCATAAAAAAATCAGTCGTACTTACGATCGCTGTTCCGTCGCCAATGTCCATGACCGCTGCATCATCACGTTCTTTGTTCCCAACCAAAAGGCTTGGATGTAGTACACTTGAGGCATTTGCTGAACTTAGAATTTTATCCAAAACAGCTGGTGCGATTTTACAGCCACATCCTGCGCCGTGAGAGTATTGCGTAAGTTTATAAATCTTCTCTTCTTGATCTTGCATTACTATTGTTTGTATTGTTGAATGGAAATTAATCTTTCTTTGCTTCTACAAAAAGGGTCGTATTATTTTTCAAAGACTCTGCAATCTCTAATGGAGATTTGCCTTCAAAGTTTTTCATTATGATATCGGGAGCATCATTTTTTTCCAATAGCCTTTGATAGCTTTTATCATAATAGGTGAGTGCAATTTGTGCTGCATCCTTGAGGTTTCCTTCTTCGAGAAAGGCCATTGCTTCCTTTAGGTTTTGACCACCGAGTCGTTTCTTTATTTTTTCGAAAGACCTGACTAACAGGGATCTGTCGCAATTCCCATACATATTTACAAGGATGTCGATTCTTTCCTCCAAAGGTATTTCTATATTTATCAAAGGGGCAGCTTTCATCTGATCCCAAAACGCTTGTGGTAGATAAACGCTAC
>JBGCDT010000555.1:0-3992 GCA_045105695.1 Saprospiraceae bacterium
ATTCTATACTTACTTCAGTGGCCCAACTGCCGATCGCCATGAGATGCCTTCCGACTTTCATTTTCAAGAAGGCGACATTACCGGAGGAGGTGGAGACGATGTTGGTTCCTTTTCCTGGATCGGAAACTACGATGTAAAAACCCTTCAATGTCGTATGATTAAAAAATATGCTACTCACCATGTTAACTACAAAGGACATGTGGATGAAAACGGCATCTGGGGTTCTTGGAATATTGGGAGTTGGGGAGGTGGTTTTCATCTCTGGCCTTCTAAGGAAGAAAAAAACCAGGAGGAAATTGAAACAGCTATTGAGGAGTTGATGTCTGTTTTGGAAGGAATAAAATAGCACTGTACATAGCAATGAGTTCCCCTTATTATTGATAACTTTGAACTTCGAACCTAGCCACTATAAAACGCTATCCTTGAAATCAAACTTATCTTACTTTCCTCAAATAGATACCTTAAGGTTCCTTGCAATAATAATGGTAATACTAAGCCATTGGCTCCCTAATGATTATTGGATAAGGTTTTTTCAGTTAGGCAGACTCGGTGTGGAATTGTTCTTTGTAATCAGTGGTTTTTTAATCACCCGTATTTTGCTTCAGTTGAATGCTAAAGAGGGTAGACTATCTGATAAGTTGAAAACATTCTATGTGAGGAGAATCTTGAGAATATTCCCGATTTATTATTTCGTAGTCATTCTCACTTATGTATTTAACAGCGGTCATATAGAAACAGCCATATGGTGGAATCTTTTCTACGGATCAAATTTTTACATCCTTAAGGTCAATCAGTTTCCTGGGCTCATGAGTCACTTCTGGACTTTATCTGTAGAGGAACACTTTTACATTTTGTGGCCACTCTTAGTATTATTGCCTTCTTCCAAAAAAGTAATTTATTCCATCGGCCTAGCTGTCTTTATTGGTTTCTTCTCGAGGTACTTCTTTTATTATAATAGTTACCCTCCATTGTATACCAATATCTTTACGCTCTCCTGTTTTGATGCCTTCGCAATAGGAGGCTTCTTAGCTTACTTGCGCGAAGTAAAGCTAGACTTGTATTATAAAATTACAAAGTCAAAGGCTTTACTCTGCTCCGTTTGTATTGGTTTTGTATACTCTCTTTATAGCCTAAACTTTCATGGAACAAATGACAACTTCTGGAACCTTGTGGCCTTTCGTTTTTTCTCTGCCTGGTGTTTTCTTTTCCTAATAAACTATGCGATTCATTCAAAATTAAAAATTCTAAACTTAAAGCAATTTGTCTTTTTAGGGAAGTTAAGTTACTCCATGTATTTGTTTCACAATTTCGTTCCTGGCTTTTTATTAGGATTAAAATACCCGGAGAATATTTACTTCCGACTGGTTATTTACTTCATTGTATTACTACTCGTTTCTTACCTTTCTTGGAAACTTATTGAAATGCCTTTTAATAAATTTAAAAAGAGGTTCCAGTATCTTTAGCCTGGCTTTCGCCCTTTATAAAAATTCCTTCCGTCCCTCTCTTAGCGCTTGCGTTATACTCTTAATTTCCTGCTCTTTAGATTTTGGATGAATCAGCAAAACATCTCCTTCATCAATAATAATGTAATCTTCCAAATCCTTAACCACGACTAATTTATCCTTTGGTACTCGAATCAAACAGCTCGTCGTATCGTAAGTCACAACGTGATCACCATTGATGACATTGTTATTTTTATCACCATCAGATTCTTCAAAAAGAGACGCCCAGGTTCCTAAGTCAGACCAGCCAAAATCAGCGGGCAACGTATAAACATTTTCTGCATTTTCCATGATGGCATAATCAATAGAAATTTTCGGCGTAGTAGGGTAGGCTTCGTCAATGAATGCTTGTTCTTTGTCAGAATTATAAATCCCAGTTTCTGCATTTAGAATTTTGTGAATCTCTGGAGCATACTTTTCAAAAGCAGACAAAATGGATTTTACGTTCCAAAGAAAAATACCTGCGTTCCATAAATACTCACCGCTGTCCACAAAAACCTGAGCGAGTGTTGCATCTGGTTTTTCGGTAAAGTCAGTCACTGGATAAATGTCGTTTTCTCCTTTTGTTGGTTCGTAATTAATGTAGCCATAGCCAGTATCTGGTCGTGAAGGTTGAATGCCCAAAGTAAGCAACGCGTCATTGCCATCAACAAACTGAATTCCTTTTTCCAAGTAGCGAATAAAAGCAGGTTCATTCAAAACCACATGATCGGAAGGCGCTACTATGAAGTTGGCGTTTGGATTCAGGTCATTTAATTTGAAGGCAGTGTAAGCAATGCACGGAGCAGTATTGTTACGTGAAGGTTCACAGAGGATTTGATTGTCGGTAATCTCTGGCAGATGTTCTTTGACCAAGTCTTTATAGATGCCGTTGGTTACGATGAAAATATTTTCAGCTGGGCATAACTTTAGAAATCGTTCAAAGGTCAGACGAATCAAAGATTTTCCAACGCCAAGGATATCGAGGAATTGCTTGGGCCGAGATTCTCTACTTCCAGGCCAAAAACGGCTTCCAATTCCACCTGCCATGATGGCTACATATGTGTTATTTTGCATAATGTTTTTTATTTAAAAGCTTTGCGTTCTATTTCAAACGAAATCAGTTTTTCAAGTAATCATAAGTGACTGGTGGGCCAGCCACAAAATCTTTTGCTATGGTTTTTAAAGCTAGATGCGTTTCATGTGCTTGATAGATCTGGTAATCCTTTTCGTCTTTGAATTCCATTTGAAAAACAACTTCAAAAGCAGATAACGCTCTTGGGTCATTAAGCGGTTTAAAACTACCTAGTTCCAAGTTCTTCACCTCTGGAATTTCAGATAGTTTTCTGATTGCTACCATTAATTTCTCTTTGTCTTCTACCGTAATTTCCTTCTTTAAATCCAAATAGACAATATGAACCAAATCGTTATTTTTCAATGACTTATGTTCAGCTAACTCATTTTTAACTTTTGCTAAATTTGTTTCTAATTCATTGATCTTCTGTGCTGTATTATCATTCTGCTGACAAGCAATACAGCAGATCGAGATTATAAAGAGAAGCAAATTTTTCATCATTTAGTAATTTGATTTTACGCAGAAAAAGTCGTTGTGTTCCAAGGCAATAAGTGCGCTGTAATAAGTTACGAATGTACTAATAAGTTTTGCTTATTTTTACGGCATGCTAAGAAAGATATACTATAGACTACCCCCCGCTGTTCGCCTGCTCGCTCGAAAGTTAGTTTACCTACCAACTGACCTTTTACGATCAGATACCATTGCGCCACCAAAAGGATTAATCTACACCGGTGGAGGTGATTTCATAAAAACCGGAGAAGACTGGCGAGCCTTTTTTATTGAACATGGCAAATTGGAAAAGCACCACAACGCTTTAGACATCGGAAGCGGTATCGGAAGAATGGCACTTCCTCTAACCAGCTATCTTACCAAAGGAACTTACCACGGATTCGAAGCCATGAAAGTCGGCGTAGACTGGTGTAAAGAAAACATCGAAAAGAAACATTCTAATTTTCATTTCAAGCACGTTCCGCTACACAATGACCTTTATAATGCCGATGGAATAGATGCGGCCACTTACGAATTTGATTATCCAGCAAACCATTTCCACCTGGCTTTTGCTATTTCTGTTTTCACGCACATGATTCCTGAGGAATTGGAAAACTACCTAAAAGAAACCGCTAAGGTTTTAAAACCCGGAGGTCGCTTAGCGGCTACGTTTTTCATTCTTGATGAAGAAAGTGAAGCACTGATGAAAAAACCTAACCAATCTACTGCCGCAAGCTTGACAGGCAATGCTTTTACATTCGATTATCACTATGGTAATTATTCTTTGATGGACGACAAAGTGAAGTCTGCTAATGTTGCTTTTCAGCGAGAGTATTTGATGGAATTAGTTGCTAAGTACGGTTTTGTTTTGGAGCGGGAGATCAAGGGTTCCTGGTGTGGGCGGAAGAAGGAGGAGGAAATTGGATATCAGGATGTTTTGGTTTTGC
>JBGCDT010000556.1:0-12755 GCA_045105695.1 Saprospiraceae bacterium
CATCAATAGCCATAGAAAGGTGACCGGTTCCAGGTTCTAATTCATTAGTACAATCATAGTAGGTGAATGAACCACAAGTCCCTTTGTACAATGTAATGGCAATGATTGGATTTATATTAGTTTTAGCTTGTATTGCCAAAATACCACTTGACGGAACTGTTGTTTTGAACCAGACTTCTCTTTTTGGGTTCGTTGCACAAACTGCATTTGGTGTGCCAGTCGTAAGAGTTGCTTCAGAGAGAGTGTACTGCTGATAATCACAGGAAGTTCCGGGAACAATCACAGTAGCGGTACTACAATCATTATTTGCAGGCTGCGCCACAGTAATAAATGAAGTAAATAACAAACAGCTAAGAATTCCAACACGTATGAAATCCTTAGCTGCAATTGAAATAAATGTAAGTTTTGTAATAATAGCGTTCATGGTTTTGTATTTTAGATTCGTTTCAAAGAGAGATGTAAGAATATTGTTATAAAGATAAGCTACCGCCCAACTAAATTAAATCTTCTTCTGGCGATGACCTGCCTTTGACTACTCAACTGTAAGAAGTAAATACCTGAGTCCATATTTATTTCACCACAGTTTATTGTAGCTTCTCTCGTATAAAAATCATTTAGTTCTTCCTTATAGACATTCCGACCAAATGCATCTGTTATGGATAGTTCCAGTTTTTCAGCACCGAGGTCTTCAGTCCAACGAAGAGTAATCACATCTTTTGTAAAACCAGGATTTGGGAATACCTTGAATTGCTCTTCTGCTAACTGAACACTCGCCACTACGACATCGAAGTACTCAAATGCACCATCGAAATCCACTTGTTTCAATCGGTAATAATTTTGTCCAAAGAATGGATTAGTGTGTACGTAAGTGTATTGTTGGGTTTCTGAAGTTGTCCCCTTTCCTCTCACTTGATCGATTGGTGTAAAGTTCTTTCCGTCTAGGCTATGCTCTACTAAAAAGTAGTCGTTGTTATCTTCAGTAGCGGTGGCCCAATCAAGTACGACTTCTGAACCGACCGTGTTTGCTGTAAAGCGAATCAAATCTACTGGTAGAGCAAACGATGGATTGTGAACAGAGAAATTCATCACATCGCCTTTGGATACATTATCTCCAAATAACTGTACAAAAATGGTCTGATTTGCTAATCCGTCTGTAGCTGCTATTTCTGCTTTTGCCCCGAAAGTATTTTCCTGCGTCCAAACATTGAAGTAACCACAAGTCACTTCCTCTAAGCCAGAACAATCTCCTTTATAGACTTTCAAAATAGGTTTTACAGAGTTGTCTGCCGATGCTTTTGATTCTAGCGTTAATTCCCCAGAAGCAGGAACGTCCATTGTAAACCAGATACCTCGACTCGCCTGATTAGAGCACACAGATTCTGTAGTAGCATCAAGGTATCTATTAGCATATGGATCAAACTCTGCCAATGCTTTATCAGCATCTAACCAAAGTGCTTCCGAACAATCCATCTGTGTTTTTTCTAATACTAACATTTCAAATTCTCCACCTGTCGCATCATCATCTGCATACACTCTCAGGTACACTATTTCGTCAGCCAGCATTGGATCTTCTAAAATGATTTCTGCTTCACCCCCAGAACCAGCTGAGCACGTTTTATAAGTGAGGCTTTCGGAAGTACCCGTATACATTGCTAAGACCGGATCTATTTTTTCTGATTTAGCATTTACAATCAATTTCCCAGAGGTAGGAACTGCCGTTCTAAACCATACATCACCACCTTGATAGTTTCCACAAGCATCTACTGAAACATCAGTAGTTGAAGATGCAAAAGCATTGTTATAAGTAGCATATTCAAACACCCCTGATTCATTTGACAAAAGAATCGCTTTATCGCTAGATTCATTTTCAGGCTTGTCCTGAGTTTGAACACAGATTTCGAAATCTCCTTCTTTATTTGAATCTCCACGAGAAACCCTCATGTAGATTACCTCTCCAGCAAGCGCTTCGTCACTGATGCTAATGGACAAGTAATCTGTACCGGATTTTAATTCAGCAGTACAAGTATAATACTCCAGATCTTTACATTTGTTAGTATATACCGTAATACCAATAATTGGATTACTATCCGTCTTACCTTTTATTTCAAGCACACCTGAAGCAGGCACAGTTGTGTTAAACCAGACATCTCGTTTTGGATTGTTATAACAAGCCGAATATAAATCTTTCGTCTTGTGCGCATCCTCCAATGTAAAAGTCTGAAACTGACACTCTTCTGTTGCTGTTAGTTCTATTCCCTCATCACAATGACAATTAGAAGGATGTCCAGCAGTGGCAGCTACAGAACTTAGCAAAAGAATAAACAATACCAATTGGCTTAGTATCCATTTAGAAAAACTAGTGGATGTAACAGAAAGTGTAATTGTTGTTTTCATAAATAATTCGGTTTTTTCTATTTGCTTCAATAGAATATTAGATTTAGAAAATGAAATAGTAGGGAGATGATATAAATCTTAGGAGGGAGTATTATCTAGTTATTTTATCAAAAAAAGAGGAGGAAACCTTTTACAAATAACCTTTTGAAAGTCATCGTCGCGGGGAGCGAACGATTTGAAACTTGATGGACTTCTCAGCTTTTAATACTTACCAAAAATTTGGCCAAGCAATAGTTAAAGCTAATTATTTGTGACATGATTAATAATAGCGCTTTCGTCTTTCCAATCATACGTCTCGAAATACTCTAAGCATTTGGTGACAGCAACAATAAATATATTCGTCACCTTTTTTAAACTTTATGTCCGTTTTGGATTGCGTTTTGGCTAGATCGAAGCCTCTAGTCTCATAACCTAATAAAAAAGCCTACTGATCTTTTCATGTATCAGTAGGCTTTTTTTAGGTCTTTTTGAAAATGACTTAGCGCATTTCTTTCACTAATTTCTTAGTCAATATTCCATCCTCCGTTTTCAATTGAACGAGATAGGTTCCAACAGTCAGCTTACTAAGTGGTAATATAAATTCATTGTTACCAGTTTGTAAATCTACTGTTTTGGAAAAATAAGGTTTACCTACCATATCAAAAACAGTAACTTCTCCAATTGTATTTTTAAGACTAGTAAAGTCCAAATACAAGTCACCTGCGAATGGATTTGGTCTGACTTGTAACGATCCTTCCATTTCGCCAGCCTCGTATGTTGCTATAGTCAGATCCCTTTCTCCTGTGGCATACCATACCCCCCAGGTCGCCTGATCCACTAGGATCGACGGATCACCGGAAGGACTAATTTTATCTGCTCCCATATTTTGAACAGCTACCACAGAATTTCCGTCTGTACTAGTTCCCGTAAAAACTAACCTATTGTCATCAATAGAATAATTAGGGTACCCCAAGCGATCATTCTCCCAAATTACAGACTGGTAATATGTTTCTATGTTCATCCCTATGACTGCATATTCAGTCCCTGAGCTCGTATTTTCGATATAATCAAATGCAATGATGTATGGAGAGTTTTTAGAAAAAGTAGGATTTCCAACAGATACATTTTCGGGTAAACCGCTGAATAGTTTCTGAATTTCGCCATCACCAAAGTTATCGATCTGATCATTCCATACACGAATGAACCCAATGTCCCAGTATGAAATATCATCACCGAAATCGCTATCAATGGTACTTTGTGCATCATACATTATGTATTCACCAGTAATGTCAAATTCTAGAAAATCAGCATAATCGACATCTCCTGTAGTGACGCCCTGTGTAAACGTAGGATTGTATAACTCAAAGGTTTGAGAATCGTCCAAGTTAAAATCATAAACCCAAATGGTATTATCAAAACTTGTATTCACCGCAGCTATCCGCTGGCCATCTTTTGAAATAGCAACATTCCTCCAAGTACCAATATCAGAAAGAGTATTTTCACTTACGATGGATCCATTAGACCAGTCCACAATTACTTCCCATATGTTATTGTCCTCTGCTACAAAATCTATATAAGTCCCGTTGTCAGATACGCTAGGTTTACTGATGTGATCTCTATCCGTGAAGCTACCGTCAGGTGTACCGTCGGTTGTTACATTATTGATATTACTTAGATCAAGATCAGACCAGAGAATAAAGTCATCTCCAGGGTTTGTACCAGCATCGTTTTGTGTATTCGTTCCTGGGCCTTCTCCTATACCTACTTGCTCAAAAGCATTAGCAGCAATATCTGCGATGGACTGACCAAAGTCGTTCCCAGCTACTTCAACTACAGCATTTCGTAAATCAATAAATTTAGAAGAAGCAACTAAATAATCTTTTAGTACTTTATAAAAGATTTGCTCTGCACTTGATTTCCCAACACTGCTGTTCGTCGCAAATAAATAATAAGCGTGATTTGGAATTCCACTATTAATGTGAACCCCTCCATTGTCTTGCGAACCAGTATATCTTTCGTCGTAATGATCTGGTTGATAATAATGATCGTTCAAGGAGTTACCTCCGTTATTTGGATTCTGCATATCTCTCATGGTCCCAGATGGGAACACACTACCATTTGCTACATCCTCTCCAATCTTCCAGTCATCTCTGTCGATCATCGCTCCGAAGATATCAGCGAAGGATTCGTTGAGTGCGCCTGATTCATTTTGATACGTCAGGTTGGCTGTACCTTGTATTACACCATGAGCCATTTCATGTCCAGCTACATCAAGTGCTTTAGCAAGTGGAGAACTGAAAGCTTGATTTCCATTTCCATAAAACATAGCCTGTCCATTCCAAAAAGCGTTATCCATATCTGCCCCATTCGTCTCTGTAATATTTATTAGGGAGACGATGTTTCCGCCTTGGCCATTGATGGAATTTCTATTGAATGTTTGTCGGAAGTATTCATAAGCTACACCTCCATTGTAATGTGCAGAGACACTGGTTGGACTATTCCAATTGTTATTAGAAGAGGTGACATGACTCGCTTCGAAGTTATTATTCTGCGGAGAATTATCATTTCCATCTATCGTCCATACAACGCCTATAGGGTCATTTGGGAAACTCGAAGAGCTGGAGTTAAACATATTTCTAGAAGCATCAATCATAAAGAAAGTTCCTCCTGTTTCATAAACATTGATTGTTCGGTTCACTCCTGAAAGATCAGTCGCATTCGCCGTTGTAGGAGGTGGTGGAGATATTGATTTATCTGTAATTGTATTGTTAGAATTCAAAAATCCATTCTCAGCAAAAGTACTCACGTCAGGTGCCTCATGCCCGGTTGGATGAGCGTCGCATCTTCCACCATGAATCTGGCAAATGTTATTATAATGATGTAGAATATCTCCGTTTTGAGCATCTACAAAATATTCGTAGCGAGAAACTAAATTTGGACAAGCCGTGACATGCCAAGCCAAATGTGCTTCGTCTATTCTACTTCCTAAGTGGTATATAACTAGAGTCGCCTCCAATTGCTCCGCAGGTAATAGCTGATTTTCAAAATCTGATAAGTCTTTAAAATTTGTGTGTAGGCTTACTGCTTCTTTCACCAGATTCATGGCAGTAGCTTCATCAACAACAGGAGTCATTCCTACTATACTAGGCGTTGGAAAATAACGTCCGTTGAATAAATTGACCTGGCCGTTTTCTGTATGTAATAGAATTTCTGCGTTCTGTACTTTTACACCTTGATAATATTGTTGTAGGCGAATATGCTTGCGTCCAGTAACGTCTGTATTTGCAGAAACAATTTGAAATTCCTCCGAAGGGTTATCAATTTGTAACAATGCTTTTACAGCGGTAAGATATTCTCGACAAGTATTTTCTGTAGTTGATGCACCCATACTTTCAATCTCCGGAGTTCCTTCGATCCAGATCGGAAGTGCATTGTTAGGATCTCGTTTTACCCTTAGACCTTTTACTCCTTTTGCTATTTTTTGAAGGGGAGCCTTGGTTTGAAAATTAAAAGGCGCTTGATCAAAAATAGTAGTTTCAGCGGCAGGAAGCGCAGGTTTGATTTTACGCTTCAATTTGACATTGCTCATATCCACGTCTTGAGCGGGAAGGTCTGCGGGCGGTTTTGGTTTTTCAAATTGTGCAAACAAGCAGGTTCCTAACAATACAAATACAATTGTTAAGAGCGAAGTAAATTTACTTTTCATAATAATTTTAGTTAAGTGGAATCAATTAAATAAAGGTGATTGACATTGATCCTATTTTTCAATCAGGTTTGATAACAAGCTATAGTATAATTTTAATTTTTCTTCGTGAGGTGATTCTCCGTTACCCCAAGTGAGGCGTTTGGTTTCTCCTTCTTTAGATTTATGTTCAATGAAATAATACATATTTCCTGGCTCATTAACTTCCATCGTATTGAGTCCCAAAAAATTGTAGTTTTTAAAGGCTTGTGAGACAGCATCTTTCTTAGCTTTCTTTAAAGCTACAAATATTTTATCCGTGCTACTTCGCTTGAATAGCTGACCGTTTTCCAAGAGTGTGTAATCATTAACGAGCCCTGAGATGCCACCTCCTGAACCAAAAGTGATCTGAGCATCAGGAGATTCTGAAGGTGTCGCATATTTAGTGGACTTGCAAGAAGTGAGGACTAAAAGAAGTGTGGACAAGCTAAGGATAGTAAATAAAATTTTCGTCATAAGGCGTTGTGTTTTGATTATCGTAAAAATAGTAAGTAATTGGAGAAAACTATATTAACATAAAATGGAATTGAATTTTGGGTATGAATGAGACATAAAATACAGCTGATGTCTTAGCATTCGGCAAGGCTTTATAAAGAAATGTAGGTTCAAAAGACTTTTCATTTCATGGTAAATTCAATTTGTACACTTATACTTAGATTGTATTATGAATTTGTTTAAAAACGCAAACCTTATCTTTGGTTTTATTTCACATCCATTTTCAATAGCAGGCTAATTGGAAAAAATTCTAATTTTAAGATTCAGCTCCATTGGAGACATTGTTTTGACTACTCCGGTCATCCGTTGTCTGCGTAAGCAATTGCCTAAAGCGGAAATTCATTTTTTGTGTAAAACAAAATTCGCCACCTTATTACAAAGCAATCCTTATCTCGATAAAGTCTATCATTTTGAAAAAGACATTGACAACATTTTGCCTCAGCTAAAAGACGAAGCATACACTACCATTGTAGATTTACACAAAAATCTCCGTACTCTTAGACTGAAAAAATCGCTAAAGATACAATCTCATTCTTTTCACAAAGCCAACTGGGCCAAGTGGCTCTTGGTCAATTTCAAAATAAACCGCCTACCGAAAGCACATATTGTCCACCGGTATATGGAAACTATAAAACCGCTTGGCGTAAGTTACGATGGTCAGGGGCTAGATTATTTCCTTCCTCAAAAAGATAGGTTTAACATTACTAATTTCGGATTATCTCAGAAAACTCCGTTCATTGCTTTCGCCATCGGAGCAGCCCACGCCACCAAACGTTTACCAAAGGAAAAAATAATAGCCATTTGTCAAGCTATCCCTCATAAAATCATTCTTCTGGGTGGTCCAGCTGAAGCAACCGTAGGAAAAGAAATAGCAGCAAATTCAGTAGAAGTCATAAATGCTTGTGGCAAACTCAATCTTCATCAATCCTCCGATGCCGTGCGGCAGTCTGCGCTGGTCATTACTCCCGATACAGGGATGATGCATATCGCAGCGGCCTTTCGCAAAAAAATCGTTTCTATCTGGGGAAGTACCGTCCCTGATTTTGGGATGTCCCCCTTCTACCCTGATGACAATCAGTATCAAAACGAGTATCATAATCAGATCATTGAGGTAGAAAATCTTTCTTGTAGACCTTGTTCAAAAATTGGTTTCGAGGTCTGTCCAAAAGGACATTTTCATTGTATGCAACAAATTGATGTTCAGCAGGTAAAAGCTCATGTGCTCCGTCTTTTAGATAAGGGTTAGCTTTCGTAATCCTTAGATTAACATTTAGCACTAAAAAAGCATCAATTTACATTTTGTCGGTTTTTACCAAAACATTTCTAAAAAGCAAAGGAAGAATTCCTTGCATATAGAGTAACTTGCTTCTTCGACGTACCGATATTATAAGAAAAACCACTATATTTCGCCTCAGATCGAAAAAGGGTATTGTTGAACCCTACGACCTGAAAGCCTTTTTGATATTCAGACAAAACAATTTTTTATGAAAATGATAAAACCTTTACTCCTTACCCTAACTTTTTTACTGGCTGGTCAGCTCTACGCACAAGACGTTCACTGGTCATTATTCAATTTTGCACCACTCAACGTAAACCCTGCTCAAACTGCTGATTTTGAAGGGACTTTCCGTATAGGTGGAATTTACAGAGACCAAGCACGTGCCGTGAGCAATGATGCTACTTACACCACTCCTAATATCCATGTGGATGCTCCTCTTTTTATGGTGGGCAAAAAAAGCTGGGTTGGTTTAGGCGCAAACATCTTTAGCGACAAAGCTGGAACAGCTGCACTCCGTACAACCAGTGCTCAACTTTCTGCAGCAATGCATATTCCTACAAACAGAAAAGGAACTACCGTTTTCTCTTTTGGTTTGCAGGGAGGAATGGTAAATCAAAGTATCGATAGAGATGAGCTACGATTTGGAGATGGATTTATAGAACAAGGAGGAGAATTTCAGTACGATCCTACTAATGCAGGATCAACACAAAACATGAATATTGAGGAGGAAGGCAGTTACATTGAATTCGGCTCAGGAGTTATGCTCCAGTCAGCATTAAACAAACAAACAGACATGCGCCTAGGTTTGTCCGTTCTTCATATTCCAAATGCAAAGTACAGTTTACTCCAAGGAAATACGCCGAGTACAGACAGTACTTCTTCCAGATTACCAATGCGAGTCAACTTACATGGTAATTTCGATTTTGCTTTAAATAAAAAATGGACTCTCTCTCCTGGGTTCTTATATAGCCAGATGAGAACCAGCAATAATATCCAAGTGCAGGGAATGATGGGATACTTATTCAATCCTGAGAAAGACATTACATTGAACTTCGGTTTAGGTTACAGAATGAGAGATGCCGTAGAATGGTTAGTCGGTATCGACTACAAGCAGTTCCGTGTTGGAGCAAGTTATGACATGACTTTGAGTGGTCTTAATGAAGTGAACAAATATGCTGGTGGATTTGAATTAGGTGTTTCTTACATCGCTGTGATCTTCAAGAAAGCAGAGGTGAAGCCAGTTATCTTCTGTCCAAGATTCTAAGATTTTCTTTTTTGTAAAACCATTGTTATCAAAAAGTTTAAAAACAAAAACATTCCTTCCATGAGAAGTTTAACTATAATTTTCCTTTTTACCTTTATCTGTGCGGTTAGTGCTTTCGCGCAACCCATTCGCACTTCTACTCCAGATGCGTTGATGAAAGAAGCAGAGAAGAAGCTAGAGATGTACGACTACTACAATGCACTAGAGCTTTATGAGAAAGCATACGATCAGATGAAGAAAGATAAAAAGAAGAGAGGAGATAATGATCTTGCATACACTATCGCTAATCTACATTACAAGCTTCGTGATTTTAGAAAAGCAGAGCGTTGGTATAGCCGGGTCATAAATAAAAGATATAGAGAGGGAACAAATCCTTACTTACCAGACGCACGTCTTACACTAGGTAAAATCATGAAAATGAATGGCAATTACCTTGAAGCCATAGAAGAACTACGTCTTTACATCAGTGTAGCTGAAAATCCTGATTTAATTGCTAATGCTAAACAGGAACTAGCAGGTGCTCAATTGGCTATGCCTATGCAAGATAAAGCGGGAATGGTAGTGGAAAACGCAGGTAAAAAAGTAAATACAAAATACTCTGAGTACTCTCCAGTTTTGGTAGGTAGTCAAATGTATTTTACAGCTATCCGTTCTGATGAAGTAATCGTTGTTGACGAAAAGACAGAAGGTCAGTACGCTCAAGTCTATACCGCTTCTTACTCAGAAGATGAATGGACAGAGCCTACCCTACTGGACAGTGAAAACATCCATAGAGAAGGTTTCCACATTGGAAACGTATCTATGTCTAAAAATGGAGAAACCATGTACTTCACTAGAGTGAAGTTAGATGGAAATATCATTGGCGAAAGCAAAATATATCAAAGTCGAATGGGTGATGATGGCTGGGGACCAGCAGCAGAGATAGAAGGAGTAAATGGTGAGCATATTGCCAAGCAAGCTGCACCAGGAGAATTATTCGGAGAGCAGGTTCTGTTTTTCGTTTCGGATATGGAAGGTGGCTATGGTGGCTTTGATGTTTACTACTCCCCTGTTAGAGGAGAGACTTATGGCCCTCCAGTCAATTTAGGAAACACCATCAATACTGCTGGTGACGAGCAAACTCCTTTCTATAGAGATGGTACACTTTATTTCAGCTCAGACGGACATCCAACTATCGGAGGTTCTGACATCTTCCAAACCATTTGGGACGGTTCTGTATGGAGTGCTCCTGAAAACATGGGTAAGCCTTACAACTCTCCTGTAGATGATTTGTACTTTTCCTTGGACGATACAGGCTATAAAGGTTTTGTTGTCTCTAATAGAGAAGGTGGTCGTTCAGTAAAGAGTAAAACTTGTTGCGATGACATCTGGACAATTGATATTGCTGAGGTAATAATTGACCTTGCTGCAACTACTTTTGATGAAAAGAAAGCACCATTAGAAGGAGTAACATTAGAATTAATTTCTAACCAAGATGGCACTATAGGCGAAACAGACAAAAAGACAAACCCTGCTGCAAACAACTTTTCTTTTACATTAGATAAAGATATGGCTTACCAAGTGATCGCTTCTAAAGACGGTTACATTGGAGATACGCTAGAGTTTAACACTACGGGGCTAGAAATTTCTACTACCATAGAAAAAATGTTAAACCTGGAATTCATTCCCCCTCCACCAGAAGATTCTATCGAGACATACACGGTGAATGAGCCAATTGAGCTAGGTAATATTTATTACGATTTCAACAGAGCTAGTATTCGCCCAGAAGCAGAGCCAGACCTGACTTATCTAATGGAGCTATTGAACAAATACCCAACAATGGTCATTGAGCTTTCTTCTCACACAGATGCTCAAGGTCGTGATGGGTACAACAAGCTCCTTTCGCAAAGAAGAGCACAATCTGCTATGGACTGGTTAACAAAGAGAGGAATTGAAAAAGAAAGAATAAAGCCTGTTGGTTATGGAGAAACACAGATTAGAAACAACTGTACAAACGATGTAGAATGTACAGATGAAGAACATGAGTTTAACCGTCGTACAGAGTTCAAAATTATCGCTGGTCCAACGTCAATAGAAATTGAGAAGAAGCGTTTGAAAAAAGTGAATAGAGAAAAGTAATATTATTGTTATTTGAAATAAATGAGGTATAAATTTGAATAGAATTTATGCCTCATTTGTTTTTGTAACGACAGTCCAAAATCTAATCCTAAAATAACTTAACAACAACATGAAAAATACAATACTTTATCTTTCTATCTTATGTATCGTTCTGGCAAGTAGTTGCAATGTTTCTAAAAAAGCAGCAAAAATACCCGAAAAAGTGCAAGATCCTTACATGACATTCGACAATCCAAATCATGATTTTGGAACCATAAAAGCAGGGGAACAAAAAACTCATATCTACACTTTCACCAATACGCATAAATCTGACATTACCTTAGAATTGGTTTCTGGTTGTGATTGTACAACCCTGATCTATGATGAAGGAAAGACCTATAAGCCTGGAGAACAAGGCACCATAAAAGCTACATTCGACAGTAACAAAGAAGAGGAACGTGGCGAACTCAACAAAACCATAGATATATTGTTAGCTAATGTGAACCCTGAAACGGGCTATCAGATCATAAAAGAGGTCCGATACAAGCTCGACTTAGTTGATTAATATTCTGAATATGTTCGATGAAGGTCTTTCAATTGACAGAAGACTGGAACAACCTTTAAGAAAAAGTTAAATTACATTTAAGTCCATATCTGAAGGTTGTAGAATGGCCGTTTATTTGCTACTTTTGAAGGGTAACTTTTGATCTTTATTAAAACCTTAAAATTATATCTTATCATGAAGAAATTATTTATGCTTGTCGCTTTTCTTGGATTAGTTAACATGGTTCAGGCTCAGTGCACAAAGTCAGCTAAGACAGCTGGAACAAAAACTGCTTGTTGTGCAAAAACTATGGCTGCTGCTACTAAAGCTGCATCTATGGACGAGCACGTTGAAAAAAGAGTATGTGAAAAGTCTGGTAAAGTATCTTTCGTTAAGAAAAACGTTTGTGCAAAATCAGGTAATGTTTCTTACGCAGATGTAGAATACTGCACTAAGTCTCAGAAGTTTGTAAATGTATCTCCTTCTGAAGTAAAAGCAGTAAATGCTTCTATGGATGCTAAACCTGCTTGTTCTAAGTCAAAAGCAGCTTGTACAAAATCTAAGGCAGCTTGTTCTAAGTCAAAAGCAGCTTGCTCCAAGTCTAAGACTGCTGCAGCTAAGAAAGATGTTAAAGAAGTAAAGGCAGTAAAAGTAAGTGCTGAGCAGTAATATGCTTAGTTTGCTTTACAGCAACAAATAACAAAAAGGCTTTCCAATTTAGTTTGGAAAGCCTTTTTGATTTTTGTTAAGATGTGTGAACGTCCTCATCGAAATATTCGGAGTAAAATTTATTTTTACCATATTGCTTCAAAATATGCTTATAAAGAGGAAGCGTTTCTTTAGGTAATTCCTGAGGATCAAACCAATCTACACTTTCGAATTTTTGCTTTTCTTTAGAATCAGGTTCTCCTAACCATTTCTTCACTCTAAATACTAGAATCAACTCGTTAGAGGTACTTCT
>JBGCDT010000557.1:0-5279 GCA_045105695.1 Saprospiraceae bacterium
AAAAGATGGTAAATTATATATTTTAGAGTATGGTCAGAAATGGTTTAGTAAAAACCTGGACGCCAGGCTTATTGCAATTAATTACAATTCAGGAAATCGCCCTCCTGTTGCTAAATTTGAAGTCGATAAAGAAGTAGGTGCAGCTCCGCTAAAGGTTCGTTTTTCTGCAAAAGAATCTTTGGATTTCGATCAAGATAAAATAAATTATTCATGGTCGATAAATAATAAAGTAATCGAATCAACTAAGCCTATTTTTGAGTACACTTTCCAAGAAGCGGGTATTTATGATATTGAACTTAAGGTCTCCGATCCCTCAGGCAGCAGTGGAACAGTGAATAAAAAAATCATGGTTGGCAATGAACCACCAACAATAGACATTGCACTAAATGACGCTAACACTATTTATTGGAGAAATAAAAGTATAGACTATGAAATTCAGGTTTCAGATAGAGAAGATGGTAACACAACAGACCGTTCACTAGATCCCTCCAAGGTAAAAGTCACCCTTAATTATATTCCTGAAGGAGAAGATTTAATCTTAGCAAGCTTAGGCCATCAGCAAAATGTAGTGCCTAAAGGATTAGAACTTATTGAAACCTCTGGCTGTAAAGCTTGTCATTCCGTAACAGAGGAAGTCGCTGGCCCCAGCTATATGGACGTAGCAAAACGTTATGACAAATCAGACAAAGAGACTCTCATCAGTCGAATAATTAAAGGAAGTCAGGGGATTTGGGGAGAACGAATAATGATCGCAAATCCACATTTAGAAATCGAAGAAGCTGAGGAAATAGTAAATTATATTTTATCTCTGGATTCTGATCAGCATAGTAGTGACCAACTTATCCCTTTGAATGGTCAAATAACATTCGATCAGCATGAAAATAATTCAGATGGAGGGAAATATATTCTAATGGCTTCTTATCTAGATGAAGGAAATCCAGAAGTAGAAGGCTCTGCTCTTTCAACAGTTGAGCAAATTGTATTTCAGTCCACCAAACTACAGCTAGAAAATACGGAGGGTCTCGACGAAGACCTTGGCATTTGGGAAAAAAACAAACGAACACTCGTAGGATCAATAATAGATGGCAAGCAAATTAAAATACAGAATATTAGTTTTAAAAATTTAAATAAAATAAAGCTCGCTGCATTTTTTGATAAAAAATATGCTTATAAAGGTGAGGTCGAAATTCGAGTCGGAAGTAAAAAAGGGAAATTACTTGGAACACAAGCTATTGATTACTTTGACAAAAAAGAAGAGAAGCATAAAATCTATGAAATCCCATTAGAGCCTAGTGATGCCTTAGATGATTTGGTGATAGTTTTTAAACATCCGGAACAGAAAAAGCGTTTTGTTTTGAACGCTGATTGGTTGGAATTGGTTTATGAATAAGAATCCATATCGTTTAGGAATTATTATTACCTCCCTATTCAATAACAATCTAGGTCTCTCTTGAAAATAAATATAAATCATGCTAGGATTACTACTACTCTATTTCATCGGAAAGAAATTTTCAGAGCTCGCAAAAGATTACAATAAAAAAACTTGGGTTTACATACTGCTGGGTATTGTCTCTTACTACTTAGGCACATTCGTAGGTGGAATTGTCTTAGTAATTGTTTTAGACATGTTCTTTTCTATTGCAATAGAAGAAATAGATGATTTTGTTATTGGTCTTATGGCAATGCCGTTTGGACTGTTGATGTGTTGGGGATACTATCGTTTATTAGTTAGGAACTGGTCGAAACAAAAACCTATTTTAAGTAGTGATATTTTAGATGATGATTTTTTAAATTAAGTAATTGGACAAAATTATGTTAACATAAAATGGGATTGGATTTTGGATTTGAATGAGGCATAAAACGTAGACAATGCCTTAGTATTGGCGAGGCTTTATAACGAAATGCAAACCCAAAAGAATTTTCATTTTATAGTAAATTTAATTTGTACAGTTACTTAAATACGCAACATGAAAAATAAAAAATTTCTATCCGTATCCTTCTTCTTCCTTTGTACTTCAGTGGTACTTACGGTGCTATCTTTTTCAATAGTTGAAAAGAAACAACAAGACAGTCACAGCACGTCAACTAATTCTCTGGAAGAAAACAGAGCAGTTTCCCAAACAACAAAAGATTACTGGTACGATGGCACCGCCGAAATCTCTAGTTTCAAATTATCTCAAGCACAATATGGAGAGAAACATCAAGGAACAGCGACTTTAGTTTTTGTAACTGAGCCTTTTTCAAAAAAATCAAATACCAAAGCTGACAATAATCGCTCTGATAATATTTCTGTTTTAAAGCTCAATAAAACGCTAAAATTCAATACCGGTATTTATCCCTACTCTATGATGAATACGACATTTTTTCCATTTGAAAAAGAAAGCACTTCATTAAAGATAGCCTCTTCTGTTCAGGAATGGTGTGGTATGACATACCTTGAAATGGCTAATAACGATAAGGGTTTTTTATTTAATTTCAATTCTTACTTTGAAGGGCAATCTTACCAAGATAAGAGAATTTCAAAAGCTACACTAGAAGATGATCTTTGGTCTTTGATCCGGTTAAATCCAGAGTTGCTTCCTCTTGGGGAACAGAACATTATTCCTTCAATGTTATCTTTACGTTTGAAGCATAAACAGCCTAAGGCTTATAAAACAATTGCCGCATTAAAAAAAGACGAGGAAGGTATTTCTCATTATAGCTTGAAGTATCCTGACTTGGAGAGAGAACTCACTATAAAATTTGAAACGGAGTTTCCTCATCGTATTATTGGCTGGGAAGATAAATCACCTAGCGGTTATGGAGTTGGTAAAAAGATGATGAGCTCAAAAGCTGAATTGATAAAAACGTTGAAGACGGATTATTGGAATAAGAATGGGGTTGGCGATGCGGGTTGGAGAGAGGAATTGGGTTTGTGAATTCAGCGGTTGTCAAAGCCTTGGGCTGGAATTTAAAATTAAGGTTCAAATTAACCTGGGAAATCTGAACCACAATTTCAGTGTTGCAGTCCAAGGCAAACGAACCATAAATACACAAAAAACTGGAGGCCCTAAAAAAAGAACCTCCAGTTTTTAATTATTTAAAACCTAAAATCAAAATTCAGCAATAATCTTTCGCTTCATTTCTACGAACTCCTCCTCTGTGATTACACCCTTCTCTTTTAGCGCGCCTAGTTCAGACAACTTAGTCAGTACATCTTTCTCGGCTGGCTCCTCAGAGGGAACATCCATTTTCATATCAGAAGCCAGTTCATCCGAAAGTTCTTCAGTTAGATCTTCCACTTTGTCTACTACATCACTAACCGTTTCATCAACGGTCTCAGCGAATTCCTCAAAATGTTCTGCACTGGTATTTTTTAAATCCGTAGCAACATTTTTTCCTTTTTCAAACATCTCCGTATACTTCTTTTTCAAACGATCAGGATCAAAATCGAGAATGGTTCCACCCGTTTCGAAGTGAAGTTTGAAGACTTCTCCAAGTGCATAGGTCGAAGAACCCGCAAACACAGATACGGCAGCTCCTCCGATCAGACTCCCTACACCAGGGATCAGTTTAATCACACTTCTAGCTCCTAATCTCGCCAGTGTTGAACTGGTCAAGGAAGTCACAATAGCTTTCCCTTGAGTTTCTTTGAAATCAACATCATACACTTTGCACAACTGTCGAATCATATCCAACTGTAAGGCAGAAACGGCAAATATATCTGCAATTAATACTGGTATCAAACCAGCACCCATCGACCAAATGACATGGTTTCGAACAATCGTATCTGCATGCTTCGTACGTATTCCTTTATTCTTGTTCTTTTCAGAATCACTCATTATTGTATTTTTTACTGTTTTGAAAATCTGCTTAGCTACTTTGCGTTTTTTAAATGGCATAATTATTTTTTTTTAGTGAGGTGGATGAGGTGGATAGGGTTCCAATGTTTTTTGTCCATGATATAGTTAATAGAAAAATCCGAACCACCTTATCAACCCTATCTAGCTCATCAACCTTTTTAACCTATCAATCACAGCCCAAATATAACCGCAAAGCATAGCAAATATACTTCCTTTCTCGACAAAGGTGGATGGTTTTTCGATGGGTTTTCCATGAAGATACAAAAGAGCACTATACTCTATCCTCTTCAACCGCTGATGGCTGTTCCGCCTCATCGTCAAACCATTCCATAATAACATCAGGCACAAAGTCCTTCAGACTATGGTCTTCTCCAGAAGAATAATAGAGTGCGCCCATTATAGAGGCATGAAATAAGAAGGTGAAGCAAAAGGCAATCAATCTGTTGGTATTACCTGATTTTCGGAATTGGAAATTTGACATAAGTGTAGTTTTTAAGTAATTATGCTATCTTTCAGCGATATTATTTAACGAAATCAATCGAAATAATAGTTTTCATACTACAGTTAAGTATTACACAAAAAATAGCAAAACTCTATAACCATGAAAAACATAGCTCTCCTTCTTATGCTCACCATGATTTTCTTTGCTTGTGAAGAAACGAGTTCTAATACTAGTACTTCCTCTGATGACTCTGGAACACTCGACAAAACCGAGACACCTGCTTCAGATAACAATACTTCTACAAACCCAGATGAGAGTATAGATGATCAAAAAGCAGAAAAGCTTGGTGCGCCCTTGGAGTTTGCCTCTTTTAATGAAATCATAGCCAAAGCTCATCAGCGAGCGGAAAAATGGACGGACTCTCCCCTATCTGTTATACTGGAATTTACGGGTACTAATGTAGATTCTAAAATCAAAAACATCCGTACTAAGAAACTGGGCCCAGGAGAGGATATTGACGACGTACTTGTAACAGTGGAAGAGGATGGTTTGATGGATGATTCTGTAAGTGCAAGTTTGACTATGCTTAGATTGAAGAAAGAAAATGATCTTTGGCAAGTCTACAAAGCAACACGCGCCTGGAAGTGCTGGCCTGGCCGAGGACATCAGATATATAGTGGTGAACCTTGTAAATAAACACTCAGTGTGTATGTCCGTTTTTTAAATGTTCAGAAAGCTTCACATAGTTCATTCCGCAGCTAGCGCAAATACCTTCATTATTTCCTCCACTACCAACGCAGTGCATTGGACACACATAAGTTGAAGTATAGGCAGGAGTAGCTCCGTGCTCCTTGACAGGGATATGCTCAGAACCTTTTTGATCATTTCCACAAGAAGAGAAAGCAAAAACAAATACCAAAAAAAAACAGCTGATATAAAATTTCTTGGAATAAGATTTCATGATGTAAGTATATTGTTATAAAACTGCAAGAGTA
>JBGCDT010000558.1:0-6191 GCA_045105695.1 Saprospiraceae bacterium
TACCTTGTGCTTTGGAGAGGATACGATTATTGCAGGAACAATAATCGATGCCTCTAATCCAATTGATACTATTATAATTGACGGAGGAAGTTATACAGGTTGTGATTCTACAGTTTTTGTCAATATGTCTTTCTATGAGGAAGCGGTTGAAAATATAGAATTTACTTTATGTTTTGGTCAATCCATCGTAGTCAACGGAACTGTTTATGATCAAAACAGTCCAACAGGTACGGAAGAACTTCCTGGCGAAAGTTATACAGGTTGTGATTCTACAATCAATATTAATCTGAGTTTTAACAATGCTGTAGAAGTGGCTATTACGGAGACTTTCTGCGATCCTACAGAAACGGTAATTGTGAATGGAAACACCTACGATATTGACAATACAATGGGAATTGATACGATGCTGAGTGTCAGCGGATGTGATTCTATTGTTACCACAACTTTGACTTATCCAGACTCAGTTTTTGTTTTCTTCAATGATGTACTTTGCCCAGGTGATGAACTCTTGGTGAATGGCGTAACCTATGATGAGTCTATGCCTGATGGAACTGAAGTTGAAATTGGTGCAAGTCCGGATGGTTGTAATATTTACAATATTATAGATTTAAGTTTTTACGATATTTCTGAATCCACAATGAACGAAACGCTATGTGATGGACAGGACATTCTAATCGAAGGAGTTCTATTTGACGTCAATAATACATCAGACACTATCGTACTTCCAGGAGCAGCTTTCAATGGCTGTGATTCTTTCTTGATTGTTAACATTGACTTCTTTCCAGAGATCATTACGACTATAGACAGTTCACTCTGTGACGAACAATTCATTCTTGTCAATGGAAATACCTACGATATAGATACGCCAACGGGTACCGAGGTCATGACTGCTGCAAACGGTTGTGATTCGACTATAAATGTTATGCTGACTTTCGGAGGAGCAGTAGTGAGTGAGGAAACAGAAACGCTTTGCGAAGGAGGTGAAATAATTATCAACGGAACGCTTTACAATGCAGACAATGTGATGGGCTCTGACACCTTCCCAGAAGGAAGTTTCACCGGCTGCGATTCTATCGTAAATATCAACATCGTTTTTCTACCTAACTCTATCAATGTCATTGATACGATGTTATGCATAGGTGAAGATTTGATCATCAATAATATTACTTATAACAATAATAACCTCAGCGGGATGGATACGCTCTTTGGAGCAAACCATCTGGGTTGTGATTCTATTCTCGATGTAACTATTAGTTACTTCCTCCTTTCAGAAAATACAATTGATACCACATTATGTGATGGAGAATCCTTTGTTTGGAACAATGTGACCTATCCACCAACTGAAACTATGGTTACGGATGTCATCGCTGGAGGAAGTTTCACTGGTTGCGATTCTACACTGACCATTAATATCAGTCATTATGCCCCAGCCATATTCATCTTAGATACCATGCTTTGCCTTGGGGAAGAGTTGGAGTTGCATGGTACTATTTTCAATGAAGATAATTTATCAGGAGATGTCCTTCTCGAAGGAGAGAGTGCAACTGGTTGTGATTCTACAATTTCTGTAACGCTTGGGTATTATCTTTTAGCAGCATCCTCAGAAAGTATGACTATCTGCGAGGGCGATACGATCTTTTGGAATGGACAGTCGCTAACGACTACTGGTATTTATGAGGAGTTGTTGATTGGTCAAAGTTACCAAGGATGCGATAGTACAGACATAATGGATTTGACAGTAGTCAGTCCTTCAGATTTGGGTTTTGCTAATGCTGGTAACGATTTGATTATTTGTGGAGAATCCATTAGCCTTTCGGCAAACCAACCAGCGAATACAAATGGAAGCTGGATTATCTTAGAAGGCTCTGCTACGTTTGAGGATCCAACTTCGGCTACTACCCAATTGAATGACATGAGTCATGATTCTTTGGTTTTAGTTTGGTCACTTTCGAACGACATTTGTCCAAATTATGATGAGGATACCATTACTATTATGACTGGAATAATCCCAGATGCCTTAGATGATGAGTATGTAGGTGAAGAGGGAATGTTAGAAGTCCGTTTGAGCATACTAGAAAATGATGATTTCGAAGACATCGATGCCTGGTACTACAACATTTTAGATTTGCCTGCCGGTGAATTAACTAATCAGGGAGATGGCCAATACAACTACTTGGCCCCTATTGATTCATTAGGAAAAATGATTACGTTTGATTATGAATTGTGTAATGAAGATTGTCCTGATGTTTGTGATACAGCAACTGTTCGCATTCAACTAATAGAAGCAGTGCTACAAGATTTTCCTAATACCATTACTGTAAATGGAGATGGCGTAAATGATTTCTTTGTCATTCCAGACATCGAAGATCAGCCTGATCAATTCAACAAACAAGAGTTGATTATTTTCAACCGCTGGGGAGATGTAGTCTATACGGCCAAACCTTATCAAAATGACTGGGGCGGCACCAATCAAAGTGGCAATGAGCTTCCACAAGGCACTTACTATTATGTACTGAGGTTAGATATCGGAGCGGGAATTATTTACAGAGGGGATATTACAATTTTAAAATAGGTTATAAGTCTTTAGGTGTTAGTCTTTTGTCTTTAGTTTGCACTTAAACAAACTAAGCCCACTAAAGACCAACATCTAAAGATCAAAGACTTCAATACCTATTCCTTCACAAAGTCTAGTGAAACGGCATTAATACAATACCTCAGACCAGTAGGTTCTGGGCCATCATCAAAAACATGTCCTAGGTGACCATCACAACGGGCGCACAACACTTCTACTCTATTCCATCCATATTTATTATCTGCCTCTTCAGCTACGTTTATTTCGTTGATGGGTTTCCAATAGCTGGGCCATCCAGTTCCAGAATCAAACTTGGTATCTGAAGAAAACAGCGGCAGCTCGCAAGCAGCACAAACATAGGTCCCATCTCCTTTGCTTTTCAACAAATCACCAGTGAAGGGGCGCTCTGTTCCTTTCTCTCTTAAGATATGGAATTCTTCAGCAGTTAGTTCTGCTTTCCATTCTTCTTCTGATTTTACAATCTTTTTAATGGTGTCGTTAGTGACCTTGTCTATAACCATAGTCGAGGATTCTCCTTTGACCGTTTTAGCTGTTGAAGAAGCTTTTTGAGTTGTACAACTTAATGGTAATAACAATAAGCTTACGTAGAGAAAAATTTGGTACATCGTTGTTTATTTTTTAAAATTATTATTTCATCAACCTTAGATCGCTCACTCCTATTTTCAGAAAATCAGTGATTTTTAACGCTCGTGTAATTCTAGTTTCTGAATGCTTGGCCTTACCGATATGGTAAATGATGGTTCGCTGTCTACCGGGTGTCAACGCATCAAAGGCTTTAGCGGCGAGTTCGTCTGTTTCCAGGACAACGGTCAATTCTTCTGGTACTTCTGCTTGATAAGGTGAGTTGTCCTTCTTGATTTCTAGTTCAAACGGTTCGTTTGGTCGAACCAATATCTTTTTCATTGTCGCCTTGCCAACCATTATGTAATATCCTCTGTTTTTAGAAAAAAGGATCGCACAGTGCAAGGACATTTTACCGTTTATAACACAGTATACACGTTTGCCAAATTCTTCTAAAATCTTAGTAGCAACCTGATCTGGAATAGGGATATAATGACTGTGTCCCGAAGGCTTAGCCAAAGCAGATTTTAATATCATTTGTTCTTCTTCTTTTTCTGCTTAGGCGCCTGCCAATCTTCTTGTTCTGCGTAATTGACAATTGTTTTCATAAAATTCATTATGGAAAGAAAAAGCAGATAAGCAAAAGTCAGTACTATGAAGATCGGGGTGTATGGCCCTGCTTCCGTTATGGACTGGCCAGAGAAGAAATAAGAAACCAAAGCAGATGCCCCAACCATCAGTGCAAAGACTAACATAGAACGCATCCAGTATTTGTTGATGTTATCAGTAGACAAACTAAAGATGCTATTGAACAAAGCGAAAAATAACATGGAAGTAGCCGTAATGCGCCAATAAAAATCAGGAGTCACTTCCGTCGCTCCACTGGAATTGACTACATTTGAGATTAGCATTATTAGTATGCTACTGCCTAGTATGATACCGCCCTGAAGGAAGGGATTGTAGGCTTTTTCGTAAAGTGAGTTGTTGCTTGTTTCGATCATAGTAGTTTAAATAATTCTAAAGAGAAATTGTTTATAGAAGTACTGGGATTTGGATAATATGATTTTTATTTTCATAAAAGAAGTTGTTTAAAGATAAATAATATGACGCGATTTTGTTTTTCGTTTTCAATGTTACTCCTTAGCTTTTTGAGTAATGCTCAGGATTTAGAAATCTGGGAGATACAAGGAAATCTAGCCTTAACGGCTTATGCAAACAGCTTACAGAGTACCAGTGAGAATATTGTCACTGCCGTAGGCCAAGATCGATTTTTCATACAATGCCCTGAGGATCGTTCGGACGATGACCCAATGACTTCTGATGGCATGATGGTTTATACGGGGAATGATACACCGCAGGTGGAAGTAGGCGATTTAGTCAATGTTTCTGGATTAGTAATAGAGTATGAAAATCTTACAGAATTCACAAACCAAGGCTTAAGCTACGAGGTGGTTGGAGAGGCTGATTTACCAGAGCCTATAATACTTAACAATACATTTCCGTCAATAAATCCACAGATTATTCACGAATTAGAACGAGTGGAAGGCATGTTGGTTCAGTTTGAAAATGCAGTGACTACTGCCCCCACAAGCGATGACGGAAAGACCTACCTTACCTTAAGTGGAGAACGCCCTTTTCGAGAGCCGGGTATCGCTTTTCCTGGACAGGCGGGGCTTCCTCTTTGGGATGGAAACCCTGAAGTTTTTCAAGTAGACTTTCGACGCATTTTAGGAGAAAGTCCAGATTGGTATACCGGAGTCACTGTTTCCGCAACAGGTGTTATGAGCTTCTCAGATTTCAGATACGTTTTTTATCCCACTGAATTTCTACAAGAAGAAAACATAGTCGAAGAAGCAGTTCGACAAAAAAATGATAACGAAATTAGCCTTGGCTGTATCAATGTGTTTGTACTGGATAGTGATCATTCTGATTATCAGACCCGCTTGACAAAGCTGGCAAAATACATAATGGAAAGTATGCAGCATCCTGACATTATTGCCTTTCAGGAAGTAGAACGTTTGGTTGTTTTGGAAGATCTGGTTGATAGATTAGAAGAGTTATATCCACAACAAACAGACTACTCTCCGTATCTGTTTGGCGGAAGCTCCAATGGTTTTTCTATCCGCAATGGGTATTTAGTTAACAATAATATTATGGATGTCACAGTGACTCAACTTGGAGAATTCGAAGAAATGAGCACGGGCGATAATCTTCATGGAAGGCCACCACTTTTACTGGAAGCTAAGTTGGCTACTATTCCCCCAACTCCAATTAGTGTTCTCAATATCCACCTTCGATCTCTGAATGGAATCACGGGTGGCGATCAAGACTATGTCCGTTTGAAAAGACATGAGGCGGCTATCTCTGTGGCTAATATGATTCAGGAACGACAAGATGACAATCTATTTATTGTAGGTGATTACAATGCTTTTGATTTCTCTGATGGTTATGTGGATGTATTTAATCAGTTGTCTGGGTTGCCTTCTCTGGGAGCAGAGTATGAGGTCGAAGACATTGTCGATCCACCACTGATTTATCAAAATGAATTACTACCTGAGGAAGAACGTTACTCCTATGTCTTCAGAGGGAATGCGCAGACGTTGGATCATTGCCTTAGCACATCTTTGACTGGTATTGACGTAACAGACATGGCTTATGTGCGTGGCAATGCAGATCATCCGGAAGGCTTGGTTAATAGTGCCTCTGCATTTGGGATCTCTGACCATGATGGCTTTGTGGTGTATATGGAAACGGAGTTACCGATTGCTGTAAATGAATTGGAAGATTGGGGCAGATTGAGTTATCCAAATCCATTCAATAGAGGAGATAGAATTTCTTTCGACCTTAGAAAAAAAGAAAGATTGAGATGTGAATTATTTTCTTTGGATGGACGGTTGATTTACCAAAAGGACTTGGGCGTCCTCAGCGCAGGCATACATGAAACAAGACTTGAAGGAAGTGGAAGTGTGGAGGGGTTGTATATCTTAAGAATAGCTAGCGACAGTGGATTGAATAGAACAGAGAAGGTATTCTTTGG
>JBGCDT010000559.1:0-6350 GCA_045105695.1 Saprospiraceae bacterium
CGTTCTGATCTTTCGTTAAATCAGTAATTCGTTTTTCAATTTGCTTCGGTGCAAAAAAGGTAGGCGTACCACCACCCAGCTGGATTTCTTCGATCAACGCTGGTTTTTCAAAGACCTCATTTTTATAAATTGCCCACTCTGCTAACAATGCTTCTACGTAAGGCAATTCTACCTTGTGATTCTTGGTAATTCGTTTGTGGCAACCACAATAAGTACACAGGTTTTCACAAAAAGGAAGGTGGATATAGATACCGATGGGCTTCTCCTCGTTCGTTGTTTGCCGCACATTGTCCATCCAGTTTTCAACAGAAGGGCAGTCCTCCTGCCAATAAGGAACCGTTGGATAACTGGTGTATCTCGGAACAGGAACCTGATATTTTTCGATAGTCGCTTTATTCATAGTGCAAAAATGAAGATTCTAGCGAGCGGATCAGGTGATGCGGGTCAACGGGGTGGGTGATTTTTGTCATGGTTGAAAATCACCCTGGATTTTGATCTTTGCCAGGGAAGGAGAAGGCTGACTTTCTTTATCTTTAGGATGTAGATTTAACTAAATCCAATGACTATGTTTCAACTAATGAGTTTTTTCGATGAAAAGATGAAAGCCAATTTTACAACTTGGGATTTTGCGTTTCTGAAAGTCTATGGTGCGCTATTCGGATTGGTGCTGGGAGCTTTTTTTCCGGAGTTTGTGAAAGCTTACTTATTTATTTTTGTGGGTTTATTCGTCGTGTTATTAGTTCGTTACTTGTATTTGCTTTTTGCGAAGTGATGCTAAGATTTTTAAATAGAAGTATAAACTATTCTATGAGTAGTGCTCTATTGAAAGGAATAAGACGAGTATCCTAAAACCTAGTACTCGATGATTGATCTAGTCAATAAAATAGGTCGTTGAGTGAGATTGAATCTTATTCACTAGCAATAGGATTATTGCTAGTGTGAAGCGCAGTCCATAACGCTTTAGAACGGCCTCGGACTGCGAGCGGAAGCGTTGACGATTTTTAGACCCAAGCTATAAATTCTTAGGTTTTGGTTCTTTTTGCTAAGAAAAGGAACACGTAGGAAATGTCAATAAATAAGTAGGTAATGATCTTGTAACAATAGTCTTACAAAAGTAATTAGAACGTAGTTCATTATTAGCTACTCGTCCAAATCATGAATCACTTTCTTAAAGGCATGTTTCAACAAATCATGCGTTGTCACGATGCCAGCCAACTTACCATCTTCTACGACTGGTAGCGAATGAATTGTATTCGCTAAGAAAATATCAGCTGCCAAACCAACGGTATCGTCAGGGGCAATAGTAATTATTTCACCAGTCGTCATGATATCACCTGCCGTCGAATGTGCTATTGATTTTTGAGAAAAAAACTTCCCAGAGGTTTCCTGAGAAAGCTGTTTCATGAAATGCAATATATCAATCTTACTAATCATCCCCACAACTTTCTGATCGTCATTAATCACAGGGAGATGATGAAAACTATGCGTTTTGAATATGGCCTGGATGACCGGCAGTTGATCTTCCGGTTGGACAGAAATTGTCCAACTGGTCATGATGTCTTCTACTTTGGTATTTGGGTTCATATTTATGGGGTTGTTAGTTTTTCGTTTGCGAGGTTAGAGATGATGTCATGGGTAGTGATGATACCGACTAGTTTTTCATCGTCAACGATAGGCATGGCGTGAAACAGGTTTTCTTTAAAAATTTTCAAAGCAGTCAGAATGCGATCTGTAGAACTGATCTTCGCCAATCCTTTAGTCATGATTTCTTCTACTTTATAATTCTTCAATCGAATGTCATTCAGAATGATCTCATAACTATTGATGGACTTCCCTCTTAAGAAATAGTGCAAGTCAGTGACACTCAACATGCCGAGTACATGACCTTCTTTGTCAGTTACAGGAAGGTGATGGATTTTATGTTGATCAAAAATCTTTTGTGCTTCTTGTAGTTTGTCTTCAGGACTTACAGTTAAAACATCTTTTGTCATTATTGTAGAAATTGGATCTAATACATTCATCATTAATTGATTTAAAGTTTGAAATAGATTGGTTGCTTTTTGTAGTTGCAAGATCGGAGGAAATTTTAGAGGCTGGAATGACGATGGTTAGTGGGGTGGTTGATTTTTGTCAGCTTTTTAAAACGGTGCTACGGTTTCCGATACTGTGGTCTCAGCCAACCGTAGTATCGTTTACCGTTTTCTACATAAATCAATTTCAAAACTGACTTTTATCATTCTTTACTTTTTGCATTAAGGCGAACTTCGTTTTAAAATTATTGATTATGAAAAGAAAAATATTAGTCCCAGTTGATTTCTCGCCTGCTTCACGAAGTGCTTATTTATATGCCAGAGAGATGGCAAAAATTTTTAATTGTCTGGTCGAAGTTGTACATGCTTATCGAGTTCCCTATGCTGGAGAAACGGTAGCTGCGCTCGTGGCGGAAGCTGGCGAAGTTTCTATAAGAAAAGATAGACTCAAAAAATTTATTAACAATTATCACGAAGAAGGTGAGGGGAGAACTTTAACAAAAGTGGAAGTTCGTATAGATATCAGAGAAGGAGATTCGGTACCCGTTATTCTTCAAAAGAGTAAAGATGAAGAGGTGTTTCTGACAATTATGGGGACGGCTGGAAAGCATTTGATGGGAGAATATATTTTAGGGTCGGTTGCTTCGGCAGTGGCTCAGCGAGCAAAAAGTCCAGTGTTGTTGATTCCAGAGAATGTGAGTTACAGATCGTTTCACAGTATTCTATATGCTAGTAATTTTGAGTCTGCTCAGCCGAAGATGCTGAACGAGATTACGAATTTTGCTAACCTCTTTCGCGCGGCTATTCATTTTGTACATGTACAAAAGCCAGACAAAGCGGATGTGTTTTCGGCAACACAAAATGCAATATTCGAGCAGTTGTTTGATGATCGGGAGCCAGGTTTTGCTTTTCACATGGAGACGGTTGCTTCTAAATCAGTAGTGAAAGGTTTGAACGAATACGCAGAGAAAAAAGACATTGATTTAATCGTGCTGGTGAACCGACAAAATGGTTTCCTTGATTCTATTACGGAGGACAGTACAACAAAAAAAATGGCTTTAGATATTAAGTACCCTTTGATGGTTTATCGATATTCTGAGGATTAATAAAGCTTAGAAACTTGCCGCTACTGTACAGAAGAACAAAAATTCTTAAACCAAGTATCTTTTTACCAAAAAAAAATATGTGTACGAGTAAACATTGAAACGTAAGCTGAGTTTTTTAGCTAGCGTTTCTTTATTTTTGTAGTAGAATTCAAAAGGTTTATAGCGGTGTTTATCTGTAGAGAGCTAATAGCCTCCTTTTGTTAAACCTCTGAGCAACTGGTTACCCGTTTAACCGTAACGAGACCAAATAAAGTCTAATGAAGCAGTTGATTGTAGTTTTCGTATTGTTGGTTTCTTTCTTTAGCTCTGTTGAAAATGCAGAGGTGAACCTGAGTACTATAGAGAGTAAAGCAGATCTGGGGCAGCGATTGTTTTTCGATCCTATCCTTTCTTTGGACAATAGCATTTCCTGTGCAAGTTGTCACATCCCTGAATTTGCTTTTGCTGATACCATTGCATTTTCGAAAGGGGTAGGGGATAGTATTGGAACTCGAAACACACCGTCCCTTATGAACTTGGCTTACAGCGTTACTTTTTTCTATGACGGTCGTTCCGCTACCTTGGAAGAGCAAGCCAAAGAACCCATCAAAAACCCATTGGAGATGCACCTCGATTATGAGATAGCGGTGGAAAGAGTACAGGCCGATACCAATTATCAAAAGCTTTTTTCTAAAATATATCAATCAGCTCCCGACTCTGCAAACATTCTAAACAGCCTCGCCGAGTTTCAAAAAACACTAGAAAGTAATGGTTCTTCTCCCCACGATCTTTGGATAACGGATGCCGATCCAGATGCGCTGACGGAGTCTCAAATTCGTGGTCGCGCGCTTTTCATAAAAGACGGAATGTGTTTCGATTGCCACTTCGGGCCTTTTTTTACGGGAGATGAATTCAGAAATGTGGGGCTTTATAATGGTAAAGAATTTACAGACAGTGGTCGTTTTGAAATCACCAAAGATTCTACTGACTTAGGCAAATTCAAAACCCCTGGTTTACGGAATGTTGCGCTGACTGCTCCGTACATGCACGACGGGCGTTTTCAGACATTGGAAGAAGTCGTGGAGTTTTATAGCGACCCTTATAAGTTCGTGCGTGGCCCTGTGAACATGGATCCCTTGGTGGTTGCACCTTTTCATTTTACGGAGCAAGAAAAAAAGGACTTGGTGAATTTTCTACATTCACTGACAGATACGGCCTTTGATTTTGAGATGCAGTAGTTTTGTGAATGTATTGTTATAGTTTTTTCAAAAGTTGGTTCAATAGCTCCGTTATGCTTTCCATCCTTTTATTCTAGAGCAATAGTTTAGTTACTTCGCTAACATCCCATGCAACCGTTGAATCAGTTCAGGAGCTGCTTTTTTCTTATTTGCAATCAAAGACATCTTTCTAAAAGGGACTGATTTAATAGGGCCTTTCTTCAACGATCCATCCTTTAAGAATGGCGCAGCATTTTGTTCCAGCGCTACGCTAAGTCCAGAACCCCTGGACAATTGAAAAAGAACTTCGTACTCATTTGGAATCACATAGTTTGGAATAACTGCCGGTCGCTTTTTATTGAAGGCTGTAATCCAAAGGAGTTTGATATAGCTGGACGCAGTGTTGTGGGCGTACCAGATTTGGTTGGTTAATAATTGCTCGGCTTTACGCAAATCTGATTTGTAGAGTTTATTAAAACCAGAGAGATCAATGTCTGGAGTATGGACTAAAATCAGCGGTTGCTTATACAACGGCTGACAGATAATATCAAAAGTATTCACCTCATCTGGAATCATCGCATACAACAACTTCCCCTGCTCCACGTCCGTGATGAGCGACTGCTTAGTTCCAAACTGTATATGTACAAATTCGCCTAGCTCTAACGCAGCATGACAAAGCGTAGTTTTATACAAATGCGATGACACACCAATGGTGATGATGTTCTTCAGTTTTGACTTTTTTTGCAAAATCTGATGCTCCACTTCTTCTAAGGACTCGATAGAACCTGAAATAAGCGTATTCAAAATCCTACCTTCATCCGTCTCTAGTACTCCTTTCGATTTCCTAACAAATAAAACTTGTCCAATATGAGCTTCCAGGGTTTTAATCTGCTGACTAACAGTAGGTTGACTGATGTTCAGCAGTTCTGAAGCTTTGCTCAAAGACTTGGTTCGGTATACTGCGCGAAAGGTTCTAAGCCATTCTAGATTTATCATGATATTAGTTTTTGAATATCAAAAGTACAAATTTTTTATTTTTGGTAATAACATTTTTACTCTACATTTGCTTTTGTAATCAAGGGGAAGATGAGGTTGATAAGGCGGATAAGGTAGATAGGGTACACTCAGGGCCTTATCTACCTCATCAACCCTATCCACCTTATCCAACCCATTATTTCATAATCTAAAATCACAAATCATGTCCAATCTAACATTAAACCCCCAAGGAAAAACAGCATTCATCAGCGGAGCAAATCGCGGTATCGGAAGAGCCATCGCAGAAGAATTACTCGAAAGAGGCGCTGCAAAAGTATACGCTGGAGCGCGCAGATTAGAGTCTCTAGAAGAACTGACTGCTAAGTATGGGGATCGTATTGTACCCGTAGCATTGGATGTTACCAATGACGATTCCATCAAAGCCGCTACTGAAAAAATTAACGACATAGACATACTGGTAAATAATGCTGGCGTGTTATCTGGTGGTGGTATTCTTTCGCCTAATGCTGTTGAGAGCTTGCAGCAAAACTTAGACGTCAATGTTTGGGGTCTTGTAAATTTATCCAATGCTTTAGCCAACCAATTGAAAAAGGAACAACCAACCGCTATTGTAAACATTTCCTCCCTTGCAGGTCTCGGTAATATGCCAATGATTGGTACCTATTCAGTGAGCAAAGCTGCCGTTCATAGCCTGACTCAGGGTATGCGTGCAGAATTAGCGGATCATAACACTTTGGTTGTAGGTGTGTATCCTGGGGCAATAGATACGAAGATGACTGCTGAAATGGAAATGGATAAGGACACGCCTCAGAATGTAGCGAAGAATATTGTCAATGCCCTGGAGGCGGGTAAGGAAGATGTGTTTCCGGATGCGATGTCGGAGCAGGTGGAGAACTTCTATGCTTCTAATCCGAAGGGAGTGGAGCAGCAGTTTGCTACTTTTGTGGGGTAGGGATTTTTCAAATCTTCATTACATTATCTCGTACACTCGACTGTCAGGTGTACGAGATATTTTTTGGTCT
>JBGCDT010000560.1:0-6596 GCA_045105695.1 Saprospiraceae bacterium
GGGTAAAGATATGGGCATTTGTAGGTAATGTCAAAGTAAGTATAGAAAAAATAGTTATTCAAGAGACAATTACCGCTTTGAGGGTAGAGCGGTTTTTAAGGATTGAATGACTTAAGTTTGAATGATTGAATGTTCCTTCGACCGTAGAAACCGCGGAGCTTACGAACCGAGTGCCCATTCAATCATTCAACATTCAACATTCAAAAATCGTTGCTTGGTTCGCTGGATGCGCAAATCTAATTCAAGACAACCCAGGAAAAAACGCATCCTCAAAATGCTTGATCGAAACATTGTGCTCATTCCGAATAACGATGCTGATTACATCGAAGCGAATTTCATCATCATAATCATTTTCAAATAAGTAAGCTTGGGCGGCACGAATGATCAGACTTTGTTTTTTATCACTAACTGCCAACTCGGGAGCGCCAAAGAAATCGCTACTTCTGGTTTTTACTTCCGTAAATATTAAGGTGTTATCGAAACGAGAGATGAGGTCTATCTCTGCTCGTTTGTAGGTGTAATTCGTTTCTAGAATGGTATGGCCCTTATCGACCAGCAGTTGCTTAGCGATGGTTTCTCCTTGATTTCCAAGTTCATTGTGTTTTGCCATAAGGCGAATATAAAGAAGTAACCTCCTTTTTTTACCTTTAGGCCTTTATTAAAAGATCATCAAAACCAACACCTATGTTGAATCGTCAGAATCCAACACAAACTGAAGCCTGGGCTGCTCTAGAAAGACACTTTGAGCAGATGAAAAAAGTGGAGCTTAAAGACCTTTTTGAAAGTGATCCGAACCGCTTTGAGCAGTTTTCACTAAGCCAGAATGACCTCTTTGTAGATTTTTCTAAAAATCACATCACCGATAAAACACTTCAGTTGCTAGTTGATCTGGCTAAGCAAACCCGATTGCCAGAAGCCATTAATAAAATGTATAGCGGTGAGATGATTAATGAAACGGAAGGCCGTTCGGTACTTCACGTAGCACTTCGTAGTCGTTCTAATAATTCTATTCTGGTAGATGGAGAAAATGTAATGCCTAAGGTGAATAAGGTGTTAGATCAAGTGACTGCTTTCGCAGAAAAAATACACTCGGGAGAATGGAAAGGGTACACTGGTGAAAAAATTACAGACATTGTAAATATAGGAATTGGTGGTTCTGATCTTGGGCCAGTCATGGTAACGGAGGCACTAAAGTCTTACTGGAAAGAAGGTATTCGTCCGCACTTCGTTAGTAATGTAGATGCGACACATGTTGCAGAAACGGTGAAAAACCTGAATCCAGCAACAACTTTATTTATTATTGCTTCCAAGTCATTCACAACTCAGGAGACAATGACGAATGCCTTTACTGCTCGTAATTGGTTCCTTGAAAAAACAGGAGAAGAGTCTGCTGTTGCGAAACATTTTGTAGCGGTTTCGACCAATGCAAAATCTGTTGCAGAATTTGGAATTGAGACGGAGAATATGTTTGTTTTTTGGGATTGGGTTGGTGGTCGTTATTCTCTGTCTTCTGCGATTGGGTTGTCCATTGCTTGTACGATAGGAGGGGAGCACTTCATTGAGTTGCTGGAAGGATTGCATTCCATGGATCAACATTTTAAAGAAGCGCCCTTGGAGAAAAACATTCCCGTGGTTTTGGCATTAATTGGAATTTGGTACAACAATTTTTTCAAAGCAGAATCAGAAGCCATCCTTCCTTACGACCAATACTTGCATCGTTTTGCAGCTTATTTCCAACAGGGGAATATGGAAAGCAATGGAAAAAGGGTAGATCGAAACGGAGAAAAGATAGATTATGAAACGGGCCCGATCATCTGGGGAGAACCAGGTACTAACGGACAACATGCCTTCTATCAGCTGATTCATCAGGGAACCAAATTAATTCCTTGCGATTTTATTGCTGCTGCGCAAAGCCACAACCCAATCGGAGATCATCATACAAAACTGATGGCCAATTTCTTCGCTCAAACAGAAGCCCTAATGACTGGGAAGACGGAAGCGGAGGTAGAAGCTGATTTGATCCGAGATAATAAATCGGCAGAAGAAATTGCTTTTTTAAAACCATTCAAAGTCTTCGATGGCAACCGACCAACGAACTCTATTTTAGTAAAAAAAATCACCCCTCATACATTAGGACAAATGATTGCGATGTACGAACATAAGATCTTTACTCAGGGAATTATCTGGAATATCTTCAGCTTTGACCAATGGGGTGTTCAGCTTGGAAAGCAGTTGGCAAATAAAATCTTACCGGAATTAGAGGTAGATGATAAAGTAAGTGGGCATGATGGTTCTACTAACGGTTTGATCAATTTATATAAACGATGGAAGTAAGTGCCTGGACAAATTAAATCACAACTTTTGAGCGATGAATTTTCCACTTCTCTTCGTTTTAAAAATAGTCATTATGCTCGGCATAACTCTTATTTTTAAGTCTTGATAAGTGAAAAATTCATGCCCCTCAAAAATTACATTTAATTTTGTCCAAGCACTTAGTATAAATAAAGAATTTCATACTTAGAAACTTCTTTTTCTCCCTTTCGTAACACAAGAGAAACTAAATATCTCTTGCTTATGATGGATCAACTTGTTGAACGTTTTCCTGCTCAATTGCAGGAGGCCATCGCTACAGGTGCGGCTGCAAACATCCGTCCTCATCATTTCGATATTCACAATATCTTTATTGCTGGTATGGGTGGCTCTGGAATCGGAGGTGATTTTATCGCTGATTTTATCAGAGACGAATGTATTTTCCCAGTACTGATTTGTAAAGATTATGAGGTGCCTGCTTATGTGGGGCCGAATACTTTGGCCATCGTTTCTTCCTATTCTGGAGATACGGAAGAGGCTTGTGCTGTTTTTGAAAATCTGATAAAAACGGGTGCAAAGATAGTTGTAATTTCTTCCGGAGGAGTATTGTTAGAAAGAGCGAGAGCTGAGGGCGTAGATTTAATTAAATTGCCTTCCGATTGTCCTTCGCCAAGAGCTTGTCTTGGTTTTGCTATCGTGCAAAAGTTGTTTACGATTTATCAATTGGGTTTGATTTCTGATAAGAAAATCCATGAAGTTGTAAACGTAATAGCATTGTTAGAAAAGGAAATGGTCTATATGAAAACAGAGGCTATTGGTATTGCAAAATTTCTAAAAGGAAAGACTCCTGTTATTTATTCTACCAATAAGCTCGGAGCGGTAGCCCTGAGGTTTCGACAGCAGATCAATCAGAATGCAAAGATGCTTGGTTGGCATAATGCTATTCCAGAAATGAACCACAACGAGCTAGTTGGCTGGCGCGAAGAAGATGAAAATCTGGCTGTTATATTCCTACGTTCCCCAGAAGATCATCCCCGCAATCAACGTAGAATCGAAATTAATAAATCTATAATCCAAGGCTACACCAATTCCATAATGGAAATTTCTGCAAAAGGAAGAACCCTGGTCGAGCAATCCCTCTACTTGCTAAACCTTTGCGATTGGGCCTCCGTCTACCTAGCAGAAATGAAAGGCGTAGATGCTGTAAAAATAAAAGTAGTTGACTATCTAAAAAAGGAGATGGGCAAAGCCAGCTAGAGGAATGAAAATGAAAAGTAACTATTCGGCATTTTAGTTGAAAAGTAGGCCACAAAGGCACAAAGGCTCAAAGTGCAATTTCGTGTCTTCGTGTCTTCGTGGCAAAAATAGTTCGTACTAAATAGTTACAATGAAAATTAAAAAACGCCAATGATGATGGTATTACCTGCCACAACTATAACGCTGGATTCGCTGCGATAATATTCAGCATCACGAAGGCAACCAATACAAACCCAAGTTCACCTATCTAAAGTAAAACTCAGATTCCTTATCTTTAGGCAAATTTTACTTTATGACCTTACGCTTTCTACTTGCTACATTCTTTGCTGTTTGTTTTAATACCTCGCTATTCAGTCAATATTTTGAAGACGGAACCCGGTTACTGCCTGATGGCGGCACCCGATTTTCCACTATGGATATTCGCGCAGCTGATCTGGATGGAGACGGAGATATGGACGTAGTACTGGCCAATGAATTTCAAAGCAATACAATTTTAATCAATGATGGTGGAGGTGTTTTTTCATTCTCCTTCGGAAACCTCCCTTCAGTTGATCACGATAGTGAAGATGTAGCGATTGCAGATTTTGATCAGGATGGGGATATGGATCTTGTCTTTTGTAGTGAAGATGATGTAACCATTGGGAGTACAGATGTTCACGAATATTATTTGAATAATGGTTTTGCTAAATTCACTCAGGCGCCTTTTCATTTCCCAGATTCAAAATCCAATGCAGTCATAGCTGCGGATCTAAACGGAGATAAATGGCCAGATTTGATTTTCGGAAATGATGGGCAGAATAGTATTTTCATAAATGATCAGAAGGGAGGCTTCCTGGAAGAAACAACCAATCGGCTTCCGCAAATGAATGATTTGACTCAGGATCTAAATTTAGAAGACATAGACAAAGATGGAGATCTGGATTTATTTGTCGGAAACGAAAACGGAAACAGACTTTTGATTAATGATGGCTTTGGCATTTTTACAGATGAAAGCTTGACACGTTTGCCGCAAGGTGTAAACATGGAAACGCGAAAGATCACTTTTGCTGACGTAGACTTGGATGGTGACCCTGATGTGTACTTATCCAATGTTTCGTTTATCTCTGGAAAAAATCGTCAGAACAGATTGTACCTAAATGATGGTTCTGGTAGGTTTTCTGATGAAACAGAAAGTCGCATTCCAGCCGAATTGAAACACTCCTTAGATGCATTGTTTTTAGATGTTAACAATGATGGAGATTTAGACTTGTTTGTCTGTGGAATAAACATTTCTAACAGTACACTTACAATGGCCCCGGTGAGTGCTTATATAAACGATGGGAGCGGAAAATTCACGGCTGATAATGAAGTTGCTTTTGGCCCTGATTACTTGGTTAAAGGGCTGGGAATGTTTGCAGCAGATTTCAATGGCGATGGCAAAACAGATATTTATGTTTGTGATAGAAATGATTCTAAGACAAAGAGTAAAGACATCTTACTATTGGCTTCAAAAACAAGTGCGGTTCTGAATCTAGGTAATCTTTCCGATCCAATAAATTTATTTCCAAACCCAGGTGAGTCTTCAATGACTGTTTTGTTTCAGGGAGTGAATGCTATAAATACCAGTTTTGGATTATACAATAGTGCTGGAAAATTAGTTGCGACACCTGAGATAAATCGAGTTTCTAGAAATCATTTTGTACTGGATTGCAGTAGCTACGATCTGAAAGCTGGTGTCTATTGGTTGCTCATCGGAAGCGGTGGAAAGCAGTGGTATAAGCAGTGGAAGGTTTTCTAATTCTCTAAATCTATTCGAACAATACTAAAGTCATCATTGGGAGAAATACTCAATTCATTTTTTAAAAGAATTAATTTTTTACTCAACATGTTTTCATTATTGATGAAGTCATTATTGTTAAAGAAGTATTCTTGTAAATTTGGTATGTCTTCCTGAATGGGATTTTCATTGACTGTTGATTCAAAGGTGTAAATTCCATCGGTTGAGATACTCAATTTCCTTATATTCTCTAAGGGAAGAAATTGGGTCTGTTTTTTATACCAAATGTCAAAATCTTCTTCAAGATGATAGCCGAGATAATCAGGTTCGTTGTCTTGATCAAATTCTGTAGTAACTCCATTACAACAGATTAGTCCGTCTCCAATCGTAAGGAGTTCTGCTTTGCATTTTTTATGATTTACAAGTGCTATTACCAACGTACTCAGAAGCTCATATCTATTTAAATTCAACTGTTGCTTAATTGCTTTTAATTCTTGAAATAAGAGTTGAATAATCTTTTTTAAAAAGATTCGTAAATCATCTTCACTTTTGAAAAATGATTCCTTATAATCGTATTCTCTTGAAATTTTCTTTAGTATCTTCCCTGTCAGCGTAGATGCAAAATGACTTTCCTCTCCTGCACTGCATCCATCTAAAACACCGATTAGTCCTGTATCCCTACCTATTTTTTCACCTACTACATATTCTTCATTATGGTCTAAATGAAACTCTCCTTTAACGGTTGCTTTGAATATCTTCATTAAAGAGACAAACAAAAACAGAAGAGAAAAATTCCAAGATTTATCTAATTCTTTCCAACAACAATAGGAGCCATCAGCGTAGCCTCCGGTATCGCAAAAGCATCTACCAAAACACCCGCCTCATTTCGAACCTCTTTACAAAGACGATCTACCATTCTTCGAATTGCTTTGGTCTTGTAACTTTCGAGGTAACCGTTTTCTAAGTACCACCCTTTGTGTTGCTCAATAGTAGATAAAGCAAAGAGGCTACACACTCTTGAGAGCGTTCCAAGGGCCTGATCTGTAGCTTTCTCTTTCACGACTTTGACGGTTTGTTTCAAAATCAAGTTTTCTACATAAGCATTTGCGAGTTCCATCATATGGGTTTGGCAACGAAGGAAAGCATCGTAAGGATCCATTCTTTTGTTGAGGAGGCTTCGCATTCTTTGAACTAGCGAAATCAGAATCGTCTGTTCTCTGTATTCAAATGCCGCTAGATGAAATTCGTGATCCAGCAAATGAGTAGAATCCGT
>JBGCDT010000561.1:0-13865 GCA_045105695.1 Saprospiraceae bacterium
GTACCTTTGCACCGGTTTTCAGAAACACATGTTAAAAAAAGAGAATATTAGTTCATCATGTGTTAATGTAGAATAGAACATATCACAACAAACCCTACACAAAAACACTAAATAGACCTAAAAACCGAAACTGTTTTCCATGAACAAATTACAACTACTCTTAGCTGGAATCCTCCTTATGGCGGCTTTCAATTTTACAAATTCATCGGACCCTCCTCCCGAGTTGATCGCTGAAGAAGCTCCTGTCAAAGAGCAGCTAACTGCTGACCTAGTCTCTTGGTCTAACACTCCTGATTATAAATTCAATAAATTGGGTAAGTACATTGGCAAAGAAAAGATGCCAGAAACTTATAGCAAGAAGAGTCTTCATGACTTTGCTGCATTTCCCAAGTTGAATAAACCAGTTATTGAAGGCCTTAAGAATCAGCTCAAGTTATTACGATATTATAAGAAGACGAGCATCAAAACCTATGGTAACCTGACCATAGATCCAAAAGACACTAAAACTACCGTTGACCTTATGCTGCAATATGCAGATGCTCCTGAGCAATTACTCAAGCGTTTGGATGCACATCAGATCAATGGAAATGATGGTAAAGGAAACGTGTATGAAACTGGCTATTTCACTCCAGTATTAAAGGTCAGCCAAAAGAAAGACGATATCTATAAGTATCCGATTTATAAGCGTCCAACGAAATGGCAAGGCAAACTGCCAAGCAGAGCAGAAATAGAATCAGGAATTTTAGATAGCATGAATCTGATTCTAGCATACGCTAATGATCCAGTTGATTTGTATTTTATGCAAGTACAAGGGTCTGGAATTGTCGAATACAAGAATGGAGACCACGAACTCTTTGCTTATAATGGTGGCAATGGTTACCCTTACAAAAGTATTGGTAAGTTTATGATTGAAGAAGGAATTGCGGGCGAAGGTGACGTGTCAATCAAAGACATCAGAAGATATATTAAAGAACATCCAGAGATGAAAGATTCTATTCTTTGTGCTAATCCAAACTATATCTTTTTCAACCCAGTACCTACTAAAGATAAAATCAAAGGAGCAGGATTAGTTCCTTTAACTCCTGAACATTCCATAGCTGTAGACCCAGATTATATTCCTTTGGGAAGCTGTGTTCTAGCAGCTGTTCCGGTTTACAATAGGAAAGGAATAGTGACCCATCATGAGTTCAAAGTCCTTCTGGCTCAAGATGTTGGAGGGGCAATCAATGGTCCTGGACATGTTGATATTTACCAAGGAATAGGATACGAAGGTCGTATCAAAGCAACTGGTCTTCATCACTATGGAGCACTTTGGTTGCTCCTTCCAAAATCAGAAACAGGAGAACCGGAAGTGATTCGAGCAACGATGTAGGGTTTCATCAGTACCCTCAAAGAATTGGAAAATGCATTGTAGTTAAGTTGCTACAATGCATTTTTTGTTTACTCTTATTAAGTTAATTTTCTAAACAAAGAAAGTGTATGTTATTAGCAAACAATATTTTTTGGAATACGATCCCTAATTATTAGCTTTGTGGTACTTTACATATATCCACAATGCGTAATATGTATTCTGTAATTTATTGAAACACTAAACATAATCCACATGAAAGATCCCAACCGTTTAAAATCAGAATTCACTAAAAAGACCCAATTTTTCTCCTATGAATTTGTCGTTTGCGTTTTTATCTGCCTTTTCAGCTTCTTTGCTATAAAAGGACTAATGGATAACTCAACTACAGACTTCACCTCTGTTTACACCCCTGATCCCGCGTCAGGCCCTTCGAATGAAATAGACCGAGATAGCAGAACAGTTTCAACTGCTCCTTTTGAAAGCAATTCTCCAAAGGATAATTTAGAAATCAGCGGTTACTTTGAAGCTGGGGAATCACTACATTTCAACATTAATGATTATCACGCACTAATTGACTATGAACTTGATTTCGGAAATGGAAATTCAGCGATTGCAAAAGAACATTCCATAAAGTACGCCTTCCCTCGCAAAGGGAAATACGACGTCCGATTATGGGGTACGTGCAAAGGCAAAAAGAAATTATTACACAAAGAACGAATCCATATTCAGGAAGCCATTGAGGTTTCACCTGATGCTTATGTAGAGCATTAATTTTGTGATTTTATTTCCATAGAAAAGCCCGAACCTCATCAGTGAATTCGGGCTTTTCCATTTGGTGGAATAAACAATACTTTGAATTTTAATTAACTAATCACTTAAGTAATCTTTAGTTAAAGACAATTATTACCACTCGTTTAACAGGATCTTAGACCTATAAGATTCAAATATTAAGATTGAGTTAAGCCGCTTATATAGTCTTTAATTTTGATTAGCTTCGCATTTCAAAGTCGTAACTAATTTCATCACATCAATAATAAATAATGAAACTAATAATCAGATCATCAATAATGATGTTTATTTGCCTACTGTTCATACAAGATGGTATATCACAGAATTTTCTACAGCCTACGAATTCTTTTTCAAGAAAAAAACCTGCTTACATTACTTTGAAAAACGGTAAAGAGATTGAAGCAGAATTCAGAAGTGTAAAAACTAAAAAAGGTCTTTTTACTAAAATTTGGGTAGCTGATGAAAGTAGCAAGAAAAAAGAAATCTTAGCTGAAGATGTCCAACACATGTATTTACCAGCTTCTAGTTGGGATAAAATGGAAAAAGCGTTTGACATGGATTTAACTACTGCCGATGACGATTACAGCTTAAATCAAGAGTTAGTAAAAGATGGTTATGCATACTTCGAAACGGTAGAGGTAATGACTAAGAAAAAGAAAAGAACAGCTTTGATGCAGTTGTTAAATCCTGCATATGCTCATAAAGTTCGCGTTTACCACAATCCTTGGGCTACCGAAACAGCAGGTTTAAATTATGGCGGAGTCAAACTTACTGGAGGAGATACAAAGTCTTTTTATGTGAAGGTTGGTGACAAAATTGCGTTCCTAATTAAGAAGAAAGATTATTCTAAGCTCTTCAAGGAACTATACGGTGACTGTAAAGATTTTATAGACTCTCGTAAGAAACCAAGATGGAAAGACTTTGAGGAAGATGTTTATGAGCATGCAAAAGCTTGCAACTAAACAACAAATAAAAACACCAAAACGGGCTGTCAGAAAAACACTGATGGCCCGTTTTAATTTTCATTAAACCTGAACCAAGTTTGAAAAACTACTCTATTATATTACTCGCTGCAGGCCTTTCCAAAAGAATGGGAGTTCAAAATAAGTTACTCCTCCCCTTCCGAGGGACTACACTTCTAGAATTCTGTGCAGACCGTTTGCTGTCTCTTCGTGCTAGAGAGATCATTGTCGTTACGGGACATCAGGCTCCTCAAGTTCAATTCCGATTAGCTGATCGACCTTTTGTTTTTACATTTAATCGGAGTTATAAAAAAGGAATGACCAGTTCTATCCAACAAGGTGTTTCCGTATGCGATCCAAAGAGCGCAGGAGCGCTAATTTGTCAAGGAGATATGCCTAATTTAGAAGTCCAAGATTTACAACTGATAGAGAAAACTATTTTGGAATTAATGAGTAAAAACAAAAAGGGAATTGTACAACCTAGGATTAAGAAACGCCTAGGAAATCCAGTCTTCTTTACTAGAAATTATTTCAATGATATTCTAACTCATGAAGAACCTAATGGGTGTAAATCTATCATTCAAAAGAACAAAGAATACTTAGTCAAAATAAAACTAAACAATAAAAATGCTTTTGCTGACATAGATACCAAAAGCGATTATGGTCAATATTAAGAAAGCCAAGCTGTTAAAATTATTTTGCAAAAGCGTCCTTAAAACTGCTAGACTTCCTTTTTCCAATTCCAGAACTTGCAGAGCCAACAAAAGCTCGTTACATTCGTCTACTCAGTTCGCTATTTTCTCTCTTTCTTTTTTAGTAAAACTGATTCACACTAAATCGCTCTCTAATGAAAAAATGTCTTACTGCCCTTCTGTTTTTGTTATTAATTACTCAGGCTCCTTTTGCCCAAAACAACAACCTAATTCTCGAAGGCTTACGCCCTCTTGATGAAGTACCGATAGCCAACATGCCTGCTCTCGACAACAAGCAACTCATAGCTGAAGAACTTGCCAGAAGAGCTCCTGGTATTCCTCCAAAATTTGCGGAAAGCATTGAAGTTAATATCAATCCAAATACAGACGGCCTTTGGGAGAATGCTCCTAATGGCATGAAAGTCTGGCGATTACGTGTTTATTCCGCTGGTGCTAAATCATTAAACTTCGGTTTTTCCAATTATCAAATGCCTCCAAACGGAAAGCTACTTTTGTATAAATCTGATCGTTCAACAGCGCTCGGTCCTTTTACCCCAGCTGATAATGAAGACCATAATCAGCTGTGGACACCAGTACTCGAAGGGGAGGAAATAGTTATTGAAGTTCAGGTCCCAGCTAATGAAAAATCTAAGTTGAACCTTGAACTCAGTTATGTCAATCATGACTACATGGATTTCATCAAAATGAGTAGTGGCGTAAATGGTTCAGGGTCCTGTAACATTGATGTTATTTGTGGCGAAGCAGATGGTTGGGGAATAATTGATAACTATAGAGATATTATTCGATCAGTTGCCATGTATTCCCTAAATGGAGTGGAAGCTTGTACTGGTTTTTTAATCAATAATACGAATAGTGATTGTACTCCATTTTTTATGACTGCTGCGCATTGCGGATTAAATTCTGGAAACGCAAGCAGCCTAGTAACCTACTGGAATTTCCAAAGTCCAGAGTGTAGACAACCTGGAAGCAGTTCTTCTGGCGGTCCTGGGAATGGAGTCTTGGAAGACTTTAATACGGGTTCTCTTCATAGGGTTACTTACGGTCCTTCAGATGTAACTTTGGTTGAACTGGATGACCCCGTTTCCTCCACTGCTAATGCATTTTTCGCAGGTTGGTCTATTGAATATTTAATGCCTCAGGATACCGTTATCTGCATCCACCATCCTGATACAGACGAGAAACGAATTACTTTTGAATTTGACCCAACAGTACCAACTATTGGTGGAGCAAACCAGGTACCTATTGATGAAGCAAATCACATCCGAGTACCTGGCTGGGATTTAGGTACAACCGAAGGTGGTTCTTCTGGTTCTCCGCTTTTCAATAACGAAAAACAAGTCGTTGGACAATTGCACGGAGGTGCAGCTTCATGTTTTAATGCAGCAAATAATGACGATACAGATGACTGGGATTACTATGGCTGGTTTTATACTTCCTGGTATGGTGGTGGCACTCCTAACACAGCTTTACGTTTTTGGCTAGACCCTTATGATACGGGTTTTGAGACTTGGTATGGAAAAGAAAACTGTAGTTACAACATGGCTGCTACTCCTTATTACAGAGAATTGTGCGCGCCAGAAGAAGCCGTTTATGAATTAGAAAATAATTCTGCTTGTGATGGGGCTGTTACATTGACAACGGCTAATGTTGCTTAGGGAGCTACCGTTTCGTTTTCACAAAATCCAGTTTCCTTAAATGCTAACACTACTCTTACAATTACTACCGATGGAGTGGCTACTGGAATTTACCCTATAGAAATTACAGCAACCGATGGTACTAATGAATCTTTCAATACGGTCATTCTTAGGATAACTGAGGGCGTTCCGACTATAGTTACGAATCCTCTTCCTGCAAACAATACCGTAAACGTTTCTACCTCTCTTCAGTTGACTTGGGATAATACTATTGGCGATGATTTCTATCACATCCAAGTTGCAACAGATGAGGCATTCACTTCAATAATTGCAGAAGATTTAAATTTAGAAAATCCAGTTTTCAATCTTTCATTTTTAGACATTCTAACGACCTATTATTGGAGAGTCAGAAGTAGCAATTCCTGCGGAGAAAGCCCTTGGTCAGAAGTCTGGAATTTCATAACTGCTGACATAAGCTGTGGCATTATTGCTTCAGAAGATACACCTATCATTATCACTGAGGGCGCTAATGGTGTTTATACCTCTACAATCTCTATAAATAACAATGCTTTAATTACGGACCTCAATGTAACGAATCTTGACATCACGCATAGCTACGTCGGCGATGTCTCGGCAACCTTAGAATCACCTGAAGGAATCATCATTCAACTGTTTGATCGACCAGGTGTTCCAGCTAGTCAGTTTGGTTGCGACAATGCAGACCTCTTTCTTTCTTTTGATGATTCTTCTTTCAACCCTCCTAGTGATTTAGAAGAAGCCTGTGATGATAATCCAGCGGTAGGTGGCGACTTTGAGCCAATAGATGAACTGTCTATTCTAAATGGTGAAAATGCTTTAGGTGACTGGATATTAACCGTTCGAGATGAAATTCTCGGAGATGGTGGTTCTATCAATGGATGGAATCTGGAGATATGCACTTCTGAATTTCAAGACATTACAGTCATTCCTTCGGAAGATTCAAAAGAAAGTTGCACTGGAACTGATGTTCAATTTACCATAACCTTAGGAGATGATTTTGCTCCATCAGGAGTCAATTTGAATGCTGATGGAATTCCTACTGGGTCAGTTGCCATCTTTGACATCAACCCAGCTATGCCTGGTGATGTTGTTGTCCTCACGATTTCTAACATTACTACTACAGGAAATTTCATGATACAAATAGAAGCTAATGATGGCACTAACAATGGTTCTACCCTCGTTGAACTCACGACAGAAACAGAACCCGAAATGGCTATTTTGACTAGTCCTCCAGATGTGGCTACAAATGTAAGTACTACCGCTACGCTAGAATGGGATGCTTCTCCTAACGCAATAAACTATCAGGTAGAAGTAGCTACAGATAATTCTTTCGCAACTATTGTAGAGGGTACTACAACGGCTAACAATAGTTTTACAATTCCGACTCCACTAGACTTCAACACCAACTATGCCTGGCGAGTCATTGCCAATAACCCCTGCGGCGAAACCTTTTCTACCGCCTCTTCTTTTACAACAGAAACGGATGTAGCTGTAGAAGAGCTAGAGGGTAATAAATTCCAAATCGATCCAAATCCTACTACTGGAAACATCTTAGTAAGTTTTGCAAAAGCGATAAATAAAGAACTGACATTGGAGGTCTATTCTATTGATGGAAAACTTTTACAACAAAGTGTGCACGTCAATGGCGTTCGGAACATTCCTGTCCAATTGGATTATTCTAGTGGCATCTATATTCTGCGATTGAAGACAGACAAAGCTGCGGTGGCCCGTCGGGTGTTGGTGCAACGGTAGATAAAGACTTTTAGAAAAGAAAACTAAAGGCAGAACGCGGATTTTGAGGATGAAACGGATTATTTAGATTTTAGTGTTAAAAGAAAATCGTGCAAATCCATAAAATCCGCGTTCCTCTTCCTAAGAAACAGAGAAAACACAAAAATGAAAACCATTCTAAAATACCTCAAGGATTTCTGGAAAACCGATTTTGATCCTCCAGTCTACTTTTTAACAATCCTGGGCTTAGCCATTGCCATCTTTTTCAATTACAAATACGATTTTGAAGACAGTATTTTAGATCGTCACTATGGCGAGCACATCTATTTTTTCTATTCCTTTTTATACTATGGAGCAGCTTATTATTATGTAATCGCTTTGTATTTTATTTTCAAACGAGATCTAGGTCAATTAAAAAATAGAGCCTTCTGGATTTCTTCTTTATTTTTTATTGGAATGTTAGCTTTCAAAAGTTGGTTCTGGTGGGGGTTGAATTATATTCCTGAAGACGTGACTAGAGCAGAAAGGTATTTTTATAGAAAGACCATTTTGGCTGCAAAAACAGTTGTCATCTATACAGTTCTGTTGGTCTTGTTTTACAAACTAGTAGAGAAAGTAAAATCCAATTGGTATGGATTGACAACCCCTGATTTCAACTGGCGACCTTATGCCCTGATGTTGTTGGTTATGGTTCCGCTAATCGCTGCTGCTGCTACACAACCAGATTTTTTAGCGTCCTATCCTAAACTACGAATGTCCGTATTCAAAGAAGATTACTGGAACTATTTCGTGATTTATGAACCGGTTTATCTACTTGGTTTCATAATGATAGAATGGTTGTTCAGAGGATTCTTGGTCATTGGGATGGTGCATCTTCTAGGGCATCGAGCGATATTACCAGCAGCAGCATTATATTGTGTTTTTCATTTCGGCAAACCCGCCGGAGAATGTATCAGTTCCTTTTTTGGAGGTTACATTCTTGGAGTGTTTGCGTATTATTCTAGGTCAATCTGGGGTGGAATAATAGTTCACATGGGCATTGCATTGCTGATGGATTTAGCCGCTGTAATTGGAGCAGCTTATTTCAAGTAGGAAGTTAGCGCAGTTATTTCTAAAAATAGTGGTGAGCATTCATACGCAAAGAGTGAAAAGAATTCAGTAAACAAACCTTAAGTTCTCAGATGAGCTTCTCCCAGCACGTCAAAAGGTATTTTTCATTTTCATTCACATTTTAATTTTCATTAAAATCCCTCTCTGTTAAGTATTTCTTATTTTTGACCGCTCAATGAATTTGCAAACATCGCTTTGTTATTTTCGTACGTTAATTTGTTGTTCCGTAAATTGTCTTTACCACAACCAATTGCTTAAAACTCAATACATGAAATCACCAACGACTATTTTATTCACGCTTCTCTCTCTGTTATTCCTTTCGGTAAATTCCTTTGCGCAAGTCGCCAACTTTGAGGAAACCTGGAAAGAGTTTCTCGCTAAGGAAAAAATTTCCAATATCAGCGACATGACCAAGCCCCCGAAAAATCAGAAAATGGATTACGCCAAGTATTCCCTGATGTATACCAATACTTACTATTGTGCAGGAAATATTTCCTCTGCTCAGAATATGATGGATGAAATCAACGCCATCGGCGAACCCATCTACAGTAAGATTCCTGGCTTTGTAGAAAAGTATGACATGTTGGATATCAACATCGAAGCATATCATGAAGTAGAAAAGCTATGGAGTAGTTTCCTTAAAAATAAAAAAGTCAATTTCGAAGCTTTGGAAGATGTCTCCTACGCCCAGAAGGTTTGCGAAAAAGGAACCCTGGCGAAGTATGCTTACATGATGGCTTATGGTAATTATTGCAAAGGTGACATGGCCGAGGCCAAACGATTTTTCAATAAACGAGTACTGACTTTAGTAGAAAAGACTTCTTTAAAGATGGGAGATGTAAACGGTTTGGAGAAAGAAGTAGGAACTATGAAACAGGTTTTTGCAGGACTTGAAAAGCTTGGTCCAGCATGGAAAGAATATGTCAGCACAGGTGAATCCCCTGGTTTCGATACAGAGCTACCTGAGATCCCTTGTAATCCTGAACCATCGATCAAAGCTTACATCTTACAAGCTGCTGTAGACGTTTGTGCAAACGGAACAGAGATGCTAGAAAAGATCAACAGATTAAAATCTAACAGTAGTCTTACATTGAAAGGCCCATTGAAAGAAAAACTGGAATGGTTGGAATCTGAAGTAGCTCGATACAATGGGGACGTTGCTTCGCTCAATAAGGCTTGGAAAGAATTTGTACCGGACAATGAGTTGGATCAGGAAATGGATTTCTCGAAAGAGTATTGTGAAAAAGAAGCACAGATCAAATCCTACATTATGGACGGAACGATCAACGCTTGTACCAAAGGATGGGAGATGCTCGAAAAAGTAGTAACCATTTGGAAAACGGATAAGCCAGATCTAGATGATATTACTCTTGCTAAAATCAAAGGCTTAAAAACACAATTAGAATCGGCTAAAAAAGACGAAGAAACACTTGCTGCGCTTTGGACAGAATTTGTTGCCAACGGAGATACTTTAACGACAGATTATGACTTAGCTGATTTCTACTGCGACAATCAATTACAAGTGAAGTCCTGGGCCATCGCTGGTCATATGGATGCTTGCGACAGTGGTCAGGGTTACTTAGATAAAATTGATTTATTGACCAAAGAAGAATCGCTAAAGTTCTCAGACACACTTGCTTGTAGCATCACGCACTTACGCCAAAGAGTCTATGATTGCCGCTACTGGGAACTTGTCGAAAAAGCTAGAATAGAGACTCATGCAGAGCGTGAAAAATTCGGTCCTGCTTCTGCCCGCATTATGCAAAATGATTTGAACTCAGATAAACTCCCTTGCGAAACAACCGTCGGTTATACCGCTCTCGGTAACATCGGAATCAAGTACATTATTTCTACTTATCTCTGCCAGGACATTGATTTAGCAAAGATGGGCGATCCTGAATACTACAAAAAAATAGCAACCTGGGTAGATACAGAAGTCCTCCAAAAGTATTGCGAACAAAGCATGCGTTGCAAAGAAGATTTCTTTATTTATTTAGAAGGTCATACGGATGGAAACCCATTCCGAGGTGCTCGCTACAAGAAGTCGTTGGACATTCCAGAAGGAACGACCTTCACTCATTTCGTTGATGGCGAAGGACAAGATGCCGTTACAAAAAGAGAAATAACGACTTCACTAAAAAGTAATATGGAACTCGGTATCGCCCGCGCCTGGACGGTTAAAAATCAGTTGGATTTCATTGGTGTTCCAATTCACATTGGCGCTTATGAGCATCCTAAAACGGAGAAAGGTGGGGAGTATCGTAAGATTGATATTCAGTTGAATATTACGAATCTGCTTTTAGATTTTTATGAGAAGCGATTGGCGCAGCTGGTAGCTGCTGCTGGACTTGGGGAGCGGCCGGTGCTTTGTGACTAAGGGTTTTAGGAGGAACGCGGATTGGACGGATGACTCGGATTTTTCTTTTTTGTAAATGTATTGTTAGGTCTAAAAACCTATTTTCAATATTTGATGAAAAATCCATACAATCCGTGCCTGACTTCAGGTCATCCGCGTTCCTCTTTACCCCTAGAGACTATCTCTTCATCCATCGTCCCTTAGTAAAATCAGGAAATCCAACCGGCGAAGATCCCGTGGCAATAGAAGCCTCCGACAGCGGAGTAATCGCCATAAACGTAGCCGCATCATAAACATCAATTGGTGGCTCTGTTTTGTTTTTTACAGATTCTATGAAATCGTGAATCACAAAGAAATCCATTCCACCATGCCCCGCTCCAGCTGCCTTTGATTCATACTGCTTCCACATCGGGTGATCGAATTTATTGAGATAAGGTTCTGCTGATTCCCAACGATGCGCATCCTTACTAATTCCTTCCAAGTAAATGGATCTATTAACCGCCATCCAAATTCCTTTTTCTCCCTGCACTCTAAAACCAAGGGAATAAGGTCTTGGTAAATTCGTATCATGACTGAGGAGAACCGACTCCCCTTTTGCCGTTTTCAAAACCGTCGTTACGACATCACCCAGTTTGAAATTCACTTTTGCATTAGGATGATCTTCTCCACCCGCAGGATGATCTACGATGTAGTTGTGAAGTCCTCTGGATTTACTCGCTGTTGATGTCAGGTAGGTAAAACGATTCCCTCTGTTGATGTCAATCATTTGTGCAACAGGGCCGATGCCGTGTGTCGGATATAACTCTCCGTTGCGATGAACAGAGTGATTGGTGCGCCATTTTGATTCGCTGAAACCTTCTTCGTTGAAATTAACTCCTTGCCCATAAGCTGTTACCCCATCGTTGAATTTCACATGTCGCAAATCATGTTGATAGCCGCCTTCCATGTGAATGAGTTCTCCAAACATTCCTTCTCGGACCATATTTAGAATAGCCATGATATCTCTTCGATAACAAACGTTTTCGAGGAACATGAGCGGTACGTTGGTTTCTTCATAAGCATTGACCAACTCCCAACATTCTTGAATACTCGTTGCGCCACTGACCTCCATTCCAACGTACTTACCTGCGCGCATAGAAGCCGTTGCCATCGGTACATGCCAAGTCCAGGGCGTTGCGATGATGACTGCATCCAATTCCTCCATCTCCAACATCCGGAGGTAATCCTTCTCTCCTTCTGCGAATAATTTCGGAGCCGTTTGTCCTGCCTTAGCGACCATTGAGGATGCTTTACGCAAAACAGTATTGTCAATGTCATTGAGTGCTACGACTGTGCAGTCCTCTCGCTTTAGTAACAAGCCTAGCAAGCTTCGTCCTCGTTCTCCGAGTCCCATGATTCCGACTTTTACTTTTCGATCATCCTTTCGACTGAGGTAGTTTGGAATTGCAGTAGTGGTTAGACTAACGCCAGCCATGGAACTTGTTTTTAGAAAATTTCTTCGATTCATAATTTATGTTTTGTAGCAGCTAATATAGGATTTCGAATGGATTTGATTTGTAAGAACTTCGCTATATTTGCTTTATGCAAAAACGACTAAGCTTATTAATACTGGCATTGTTCATTTTCCAATTTGCGAGTGCACAAAACGGAACACCTTCAGCTGCCGGAGCCGAAGGGCTCGCCATGGGGAACACAGGGACAGCACATACTGGAATCTATTCTTTGTTTAGTAACCCCGCTGGTTTGTCTGAGTTGGAAAAAACATCTGTTGCCGTTTTTGGAGAGCAACGATTTCTGATTGCTGATCTTACCATTTTGAATGTTGGTTTTGCAATGCCTACCAAGTCTGGAAACTTTGGTTTGCAGATTCAGCAATTTGGGATAGACAATTATACGGAGCAAAAATTCGGATTGGCTTATGCGCGATCTTTGTCAGAAAAATTTGCGCTGGGTGCAAAAATAGATGTGCTAAACACCCGTATCCCTGAGTACGGTAGCCAGTTGGTCCTGACTTTTGAATTAGGTATTCAGTCCAACCTTTCAGAAAAGCTTTCTGTGGCAGCGCATACTTATAGTCCAATCACTGTCAGTGTTGGTGAAGACTATGACTTGCCTTCTATTTTGAATCTAGCTTTAGCTTACAAAAGTTCGGAAAAACTTTGGATGACTTTAGAGGCAGAAAAGGATATTGATCATCCAGTGGCCATCAAAGCTGGGATTGCTTATGCAGCTACAGATAATTTTGTACTACGACTAGGTGGAGCTACAGGGCCGACCTTGTTTAGTTTTGGTTTGGGGTATACGAAGAAGAATATCACGATAGATGTGGCTTCGATGTATCATCAGGATTTGGGAATGATGCCTGGGTTGAGTGGGGTGTTTGGGTTTGGGGGGTAGGGTTTCGATCAGTGTGCTAGAAATCAACCTGATAAATATCAACTTGAATATCTCTACGATTTTTACGATATTGCACGTAAACTTTCATACGTATGAATAAATTAACGCTATCCATCAATCAATCTGTTATCGAAAAGGCTAAGGAGTATGCAAAAACTTCTGGCAAGAGCCTGTCCAGTATCGTTGAAGAATATTTAAAGTCATTAGCGAAAGAGCAGAAATCAAAAAGCAAAAAAACACCAAATGACATCGTTAACGAATTAAGAGGTTCAGTAAAATTGCCAAAGGATTCGAGTACTTACAAAGAGCTTTTACAAGATGCCTTAGTAGCAAAATATCTTAAGAAATGAAAAAATTGTTTCTTGATTCAGATGTAATTCTTGATCTGCTATTGGACAGGCCACCTTTTGCAGGTGATATAGCTGAATTAATTGCGGGTTCGCTTGAGAACAACGTAAACTTATTTATTTCTCCTATTTCCGTAACCAACATCAATTACATTATTGGAAAAATCGAAAATCAGAAAAAAGCAGACGCTAAGACGAAAAAGATTTTAGAAATTGTTAGTGTAGAAAATGTTGGGCAAGCAATAATCTCAAAAGCAATTAATTCTAATTTCAAAGATTTTGAAGATGCCGTTCAAAACTTTTGTGCAGCTGCGGCAAAACACAAAACAATAATCACAAGAAATACTAAGGATTATAAAGAAAGTAAATTATCAATATTTACACCCAAAGAATATCTTGCAAAAAATAGCAACACTTAGCAAATGACCATAACCAT
>JBGCDT010000562.1:0-2750 GCA_045105695.1 Saprospiraceae bacterium
CTATCTAGACTCGATGGAGGAAGCGACTTATTCTAGTCTTTCGCTTTTTTCGAATTTAATGACAGGGGAGTATTCTGTTGCTATTCAAGATGCCAATGGATGCACTGGTTCAGCAGATGTTTCAGTGAGTAGTCCTCCGGCGATTACTTTAGATTTGGGAGAGGACTTGACGATTGACTTAGGTGAAGCCATTTCTATAACAGCCGTAACGAATCAGACTTTGCAAACACTGGATACGATCATCTGGCAGTCTCAGGATGATAGTTTGTCTTGTGATTTTTGTCTCCGTCAGGAGGTGCGACCTTTTGATACCAATCGGTATAACATTCTATTAGTAGATGAAAATGGTTGTGAAAGAGAAGATGATATTTTAGTAAGTGTACAGAAGGATAGGGGTGTTTATATTCCAAATGCTTTTAGTCCGAATGGTGATGGAAACAATGACTGGTTCACTGTTTTTGCGGGACCACAAGTTGTTAAAATTAGAAGTCTGAAAATATTTAATCGCTGGGGAGAACAGGTCTTTGAAGCAGTAGACTTCTTCCCAAATGATGAACTATTAGGTTGGAATGGAAACTTCAAAGGCGAAGCAGTAAACCCAGATGTCTTGGTCTACTGGACAGAGGTAGAGTTCATCGATGGTTTTGTGAAACTAATAAAAGGAGATGTAACCGTAATGAAATAGAGGAATAGAGTTGATGAATTTATTAAAAACCATAACGCGGATATTCTGCTTTGTTTTCTTAGCAAACCAAGCCACTGCTCAGTGCTCCGTCACTGCTGATGCTGGTACTGATCAGACATTATGCGCCGATCAATTTTCGACAACACTCAATGGCTCCTTCACCGACGATGCTCTGGATTTCTTCTGGACGCCAGCTACGGGGCTTGATGATCCAACTATTCTAAATCCAACGGCAACGGTTTCCGCTAACATCACTTACACCCTGAATGTACAAGCCGCAGATAACACCAATCTTTTCACCAATGGCGATTTTGAATCTGGTAACAATACTTTTACAAGTGGCTATAGCTATGTCGATCCTGGTTCTCCTTTTGGATTGATCAGCCCCGGAAGTTATACAATAATTACTTCTCCAGAATTAGTTATCAATAATGCACCGCCCTGTGATGACCATACCTTCGGAGACGGCTCGGGCCAACAGATGGTTGTGAATGGCGATGGTTCGGTAGGTGCTAATATATGGTGTCAAACGGTAGCCGTAACTGCTGGGACAGAATATAATGTGAGCGCCTGGATGACCAATTACAATCCGTTGAGCGATCCCTCTGTACAGTTTTCTGTAGATGGCTCTTTAATTGGAAATCCATTTAGTACAAACACTCCTTGCTTGTGGCAAAACTTTGGAGCTTCCTTTACTGCTACGACAAGCACTTCCGTTGAGATTTGTTTGACCAATCAATTTGGTGGAAACGGCCTCCTTTTTAATGACTTCGGGCTAGATGATTTTTCGCTGACTGCTATCTGCACTTCTACAGATGAAATGAGTATCACCGTTTTAGATCCACAAGTAAGTATTGAGAATGTACAAGCCATAGATTGCAATAATCCGAACCCTTGTTTTCTACTCAACGCCGCTCCTAATAATATTTCAGGAACGCTATCCTACGAATGGACTGCTTCTAACGGCGGAACGATTTCCGCAGGAGAGAATACAGCTACTCCAGAAATTTGTACTGCTGGAGATTATAGTGTAACTCTGACGGAAACACTTAACGGCGTTTCCTGTGAGACAACAACAACCGTTTCCATTGCCGATAATCAGCAAACTCCTCCGGTCCCCATTCTAAGTGGAATCTTTTCTATATGCCAAAATGATATTGGAACATACAGTATAGAAAGCGTTTCTGGGTTTACCAATATTACCTGGTCACCGCCCCCTGGAGCAACCATCATCTCTGGTCAGGGAACGACTGCCGTTGATATAGAATTCTCTGGAGCCATCTCTGGCGAACTTTGCGTGACCGTTGAGAACCAATGTTCTTATAGCACTGCTACTTGTATGTTTGTTGAACTATTAGGTGATCCTCCGCTGCCAGAAATCAGCGGACCACAGGAAGTTTGTTCATCTGACGAAGCAGTGGTTTACACCCTTGATAACTTAGATATAAATAGCTGGGTCGAAGAATGGCAATTGCCAGGAGATGCGATATTGTTGTCTGGTCAGGGATCAGAATCTATTTTGGTAGATTGGTCAGCTTCTTCTGGAGGTGAGGTCTGTGTGCAAGTCACTAACCTTTGTGGACAATCAGAGAATTGTGTTTCCGTAACGGTATTACCCGCTAGTGACACACTATTTGTTACGGAGAGTACCTGTGACCTGAATGAGGTAGGAGAAGAGTTGTTGAGTTTTACGGATGTAAATGGTTGTGATAGCTTAGTTGTAATAACGACATTTTTTTCGGAATCTGACACGACGGAGTTTTTCTCTACGAGTTGTGATATAGGTGAAGTAGGAGTTGCAGAGGTATTGTTAGAAAACATATTAGGTTGTGATAGTTTAGTGATAACGACGACGACCTTTTCAGAATCAGATACGACAGAGTTGTTTTTTACAAGTTGTGATGTGGATGAAGTAGGAGTTGCAGAAGTGTTGTTAGAAAACATCTTAGGTTGTGATAGTTTAGTGATAACGACAACAGCTTTTTTAGAGTCCGATACGACGGAGTTATTTACTACGAGTTGTGATATAGGTGAAGTAGGGATTTCGGAAGAGTTGTTAGAAAAC
>JBGCDT010000563.1:0-3627 GCA_045105695.1 Saprospiraceae bacterium
GTGAAGGAACACTTTACGATTGTTCAGCACTTTTTGCAGACTTCGGAACAGCTTGCGATGATAACAATCCAAACACCTACCTTGATAAAATAACGGAGAATTGTGAATGTGAAGGGACACCTATGTTCAATTTTGGAACAGTCAGTTCCTCCGTAAACAGCTCTGATAATGACGCTGAAGAATACAGTGACGGGACAGTCAAAACAACGAGTACAGACCTGGAAATGGTTGAAGAAGGATCGAAACAAACAGTAGGTGTCCGTTTTGAAAATGTCACTATTCCAAATGGAGCAACGCTGCTGGCGGCGTACTTACAATTCACAACGGATCAGACAGACGACAAAATTACTAAGCTCAATATATTTGGAGAAGCCTCCTCCGCTCCTACTTCGTATACAACAACTGATCATAACATTACAACAAGATTAAAAACAAATAGTATAGCAGAATGGGCAGTAGCTCCATGGAATACAGATGGTGAAAAGAGCGATGCCCAGCGTAGTCCAAACCTGAAACAGATCATTGCAGAGCAACTAGGAGAAGAGGTAGATGAACCTTTCGACAACTGGTTTCCGAATAACTCCCTTGCCTTTGTAATTGAGGGAACTGGAAAACGTGTAGCGATATCCTACGACGGAGAAGCTGACGATGCACCACAATTAGTACTAGAATACGCTTTCGGTTGTGCCGACGGAGATGCTGATGGAATCTGTGATTCCGATGATGACTGTCCTGACGTAGCGGGGACGATTGGTTCCTCCTGTAATGATGGCAATTCCCTTACGGTAAATGATATTATAGATGAAAATTGTAACTGTGCAGGTGTAGTCAACACTGCTAGTCAGACCTTGTCCACCGCTGTACGTAGAGCTTCCGATGATGCGGAGCAAGGTTCCAACGGATATGTAAGTATCTACAGTACTGATTTGGAAATGATGGTTGACAATGGTGTTCAGCAAACGGTAGGAATTCGATTTGACGAAGTGAATTTACCTGTAGGTGCAGCGATCACGAGTGCTTATATCCAATTCACAGGAGATGAAAGTACTGCTACAGATCCTTGCGTTCTGACCATATATGGAGAAGCTTCTAACAATTCTTCTACATTTTCTACACAAAGCGAAAATATTAGTTCACGTACAAAAACCAATGCCTCCGTACAATGGTCTCCGAATACCATCTGGCAAGTAAATGAAAACTCTCAGGCACTACGCACCAGCAACCTCGCACCTATTATTTTCGAAATCATTTCCATAAATGGTTTTGATCCTAACAATGCAATTACATTTATCATAGATGGCTATGGAAATAGAGTTGCATCTAGCTTCGATAAAAATCCCGATAGTGCTCCTGTCCTTATCATCAACTACAACTTGGGCTGCCCAGATACAGACAACGATGGAATATGTGATTCAGATGATGCCTGCCCAACCATTCCTGGTGTTCCGGGAACGCCATGTGATGACGGAAATCCAAGTACTATAAATGATGTCATTAATGATGGTTGTAACTGCGTTGGAACATTGCCTTCTGGTTCGACTTGTAGCAGAATCAACTATGTAACCGATGATGCAGAGCAGAGAATAGACGGTCGAGTAAAATTGCACAGTACAGATATTGAGCTGGTCAAAGATGTGGATGACCAATGGGTTGGACTTCGTTTCAATGATCTTGACTTGCCACCAGGTGTTTCTATTTTGGATGCTAGAATTCAATTCACAGCCGATGAAAAGGAAAATGAACCAGGTACAATAATCATTCAAGGAGAGCTCGGAGATTCGCCAGCGACTTTTGCAGATATTGATTACAGCATTAGTGATCGACCTCTTTCTAACAATAGTGTTACATGGTCGCCAGAAGAATGGGAGGCAGAAGGAGACAGTGGCGATGCCCAACAGAGTACAGACATTTCTGCAATCATTCAGGAGATCGTAAATCAGGGTGATTATAACCTCAATGACCCAATTGTTATCCTCTTACATGGAACAGGCAAAAGGGTCGCACGATCTTTCAACGGTAGTTTTCCAGCAGAAGCTCCTGAACTCTGTATTGAATATGATTTGACTTCTGTAAATAATGCAATTATTCACGAACAGGAGCAAGCTGACACTGGGGATCTTTCTCATAAAAAAAGAATAACCTTATACCCGAACCCTGCTTCTCAGCAACTGACGGTAAAATTCAACCGCGTTCTAATCACTGGTGAAGCTCGGATAGAAATTACCGATCATACTGGCAAACGAGTAATTGTTGAGGAACGTGAATTGTACGAACAACAACAAACCAGCTTGGATGTATCTCTGCTTAGTAGTGGGCTTTATAGCTTACAAGTTTTCGTTGGGAAGAACCACTATGCTGGTAAATTCATAGTTATCAGAGATTAATGGGTCGTTTCTACCACTTTGAATAAAGATTCCGCCTGACCTTAGCTCAAACCGAGAAAAGTCATACAATAGTTTTTCTAAATTTGGAAAAGCCATTTGTATGACTTTTTTTTATTTTCCATCCTTCCTTTTCTAAACAGAACTAAGAACCCCAAACTTTGTTCTCAACCGGACACTTGCATTCTTCGAAATAATACTACTTTTGCCAGAGCATTTTTGCCAACTATGACTTTGACTACAAAACCATCCACTCATTAATACAGCTCCCATTGTAGATGTTATCATTCCTGCGTTCAATGAAGAAAATGCAGTAGATAAAGTGATTCGTGAAATCCCTAGGGATTTAGTACGGGAGATTATTGTTTGCAATAATGGCAGTACAGATAAAACTGCTGAGGTAGCCGCTCAAGAAGGAGCAACCGTTTTGGATGAGCCACAGAAGGGCTATGGTCATGCTTGTTTGAAAGGAATTCAACATTTGAAAAACAAGTCGCCGGAAGAACAACCTGATATCGTTGTGTTTCTAGATGCAGATTATTCAGATTACCCTGAGGAGATGCGAATGTTGGTTGCCCAAATCACGGATCAGAACATGGATTTAGTCATCGGTTCAAGAGCTTTGGGTAATTTAGAAAAAGGAGCCATGACACCACAGCAATTGTTTGGCAACTGGCTGGCGACTTCTTTGATTCGCTTTTTTTATAACATTGAGTTTACAGACCTAGGGCCATTTCGTGCAGTCCGATACGATAAACTTATAGAAATGGATATGCAGGATCAAACCTATGGTTGGACAGTAGAAATGCAGGTCAAAGCCGCTAAGCTAAAATACAACTGTACAGAGGTTGCTGTTAATTATAGAAAACGAATCGGATTCTCAAAAGTGTCGGGAACGATCAAAGGAACGATTGGAGCGGGGCATAAGATACTTTGGACGATTTTTAAGCTTTTATAAAGGGAGACGAGGGTAGAAGAGGGAGAGAGAGGGGGAAGAGGGTTTTCTTCATACGGGTTTTAATGTCGACCTTTTATAAGAAATAGCTTTATATAGTCATGTTTATTAGGTACTAATTAAAGCCTTTAAAACAATTTAATTTTTATAATGAGTTTAAAAATATTATACGAGTTGGCAAAGGAAACTTCCGTAAAATACGTTCGAGAAAAAACCCTCTCCTACCCTTTTCCACCCTCTCCAACCCTCTTCAACCTTCAATAAATGGCCACCATAGCCTACATCGCTTTA
>JBGCDT010000564.1:0-2870 GCA_045105695.1 Saprospiraceae bacterium
TAGTTATGTGGGCGGATCAAGAAAGTGTGCGTAGGGATCTCGTAAATCAAAGATTAGACGTTGATGAATATGCGTATGGTGTACCAGTAGAAAGGTTCATCTTCGATGCCCTGCGCCGTCTTGTGAATACAAGCAAAATCAACCAACCTGGTTCATTAATTTGGCGATTAGAACAGGGCGTATTCATTGCTTGGACTCAAATTGTTCCAAAGGTACATCAACTGATTGAGGAAGATAAGATTCCAGGTGTTCCTCGAAGTGCAGATACGCTAGCAGATATTTTAATTGAAAGAGGATTTGCAATTCCATATCAGGAAAGCACGGAGGTAAAACCATACAGATATTGGCGAATCTATCCTGAAGCAATACAAGGCGTTGCTTTACTTTGCTTACGCATTGATGATTTAGAACTCATTTTTACGAATGAACCGCCTGCACCAGCTAAGGCCAGTTTTAATGGGCCAAAAAAACAACGTGATGAAAATCCAGAAGCCGAGGATGCCGCTCTCATTGACGCTGAGGAAGATGATGATGAATTAGAAAAAAAATCTTCTATTGATCGTGAAAAAGAGTTTTATACGTGGGATGAAGTAGAAACAGCTTCAAATGAAAAAGAGGTTAATGACAAAAGTAATCACAATGCCAACTGTCAGTTTAGCTTAAAATCAAATCTGATTTCCAAAGTAACAGAATTTAGTTCTGAGGAAGAAGAAAAGTCAGAAAATAAAAAGGGCATCAACAAAATAAATATAGAGCCAAATTATAATTCAAACCTTTAATCTAAAAATACCAACAATAATTCAGAAGGGTGGTTATTAATTAAAAAAGGTATTAATGAAAAAAATAAAAGCGAGGCTATTTTTATAAAACTCAACAATGGCGATATCGGAATACCCTATCCTGAGTCTGCCAAACTTATAGGTGAACCCAGAGAGGTTATGAATCTCTTACATAAAGATGGCCTACTTAGTAATGATCAAGCATCAACTTCGAAAACATCAACCATTTCTGGTAAAAAATACCTTGTACTAAGTCATGAAACTAGCCAGATCCTGACTAAGGAAATACTCATTAAATTAACGAGTGATGAATTAAACCTCACAAAAGAAAGTAACAATAAAAAAGATTATAAAGATACGTTAAAAGATAATAATAAAAATGAAAAAACATCTGGGATAAGCCGGAAACTACCTTCTCAAGACGATTTTGGAAAAGAACTAATACAACAAATCACACAAGGATTTGGTCCATTTATTTCAGGGGATATACAAATAGATTCAACTAACGAGAGCGAAATATATAAAGTCGATATTGAATCAATACAATCCATTGCATCTTATCTAGGGACAACGCCGACGGCGATAAGAACAATGATTCGAAAAGTACCGTCAGTAAAACTTAAAATAGATCATGAGAGCGGCGATTACATTGAATATGTGGAGGAGACTTCTTCATGAAATATGATTCGATGGCATACGAAAATCCTTGGCGCACAAATTATGAAAGTCAGGCCGCAAGTGTATGGGTGATGGCTGCAACCGTTTCATTTGGTGTTAATCAATTAGCAAATCTACCACCTGAACCATTCTATTGGATGGGGGGTATATGTAGTGTAATGGCGCTTTCAAGAATGCCTCAAGCAATCAGGTTGGCAACCTTACAAAAACACTTGCGTGGTCGGCCTCTTGAGTTCATTCAATTGAAAAAACTCACCAATTACATGAATAAAAATCCTGACGCCATATGGCTTGGCTATGGTTTTATGTGGGAGAACAGACATGCTCAGCGAGTGTTTGAAATCCTCAAAAGAGATTGGTCAGAGATTGTAAATAATTCAACAAAACGAGCAACTGATAAACAAATGGGCCAAACATGGATACATGGAGTCGAACCTAAAGAACAGAAAATACATCAGTCTATTTCCCACTCTGAGGGTCAAAACCTCATAGTGGGAACAACAGGATCTGGAAAAACCAGACTATTTGATCTGCTAATAAGCCAAGCCATCATGAGAAATGAAGCGGTGATTATTATAGATCCGAAGGGCGATAAAGAGATGAAGGAAAATGCAAGAATCGCCTGTGAAGCTTCAGGAAACCCTGGAAGGTTTGTGCAGTTTCATCCTGCTTTCCCAGAAGAATCTGCACGCATTGACCCACTAAGAAATTTTACTAGAGTCACTGAAATTGCAAGTCGATTAGCTGCATTGATTCCAAGTGAAGCTGGGGCAGACCCATTTAAATCCTTTGGATGGCAGGCTTTAAATAATATAAGTCAGGCATTGGTAATGGCTTATGAACGACCAAATCTTGTTTTGCTAAAACGATTCTTGGAGTCAGGACCGCAACAAATGGTAGTGAAGGCAACGGTAGCCTATGCAGAAAGGAATATCGAGGATGGTGGAGAGCTTGCAAATAAATTCTTGAATGAATCGAATGCTAGTAGCTTAGATAAAAAAGCACGTGCAATGTCAAAATTCTATGAAAACGTTATTCAGCCTCAGGCTCCGAGTCCAGAGTTAGAAGCACTTATCTCAATGTTCCATCATGACAAAACTCATTTTTCGAAAATGGTCGCCAATCTATTGCCCATTATGAATATGCTCACAGCAGGGGAGCTAGGGCAACTATTAAGCCCGGACTATATGAATGTTAATGACACTAGGCTTATAACTGATAATAAAAAAATAATTGATAATGCCCAGGTTGCATACATTGGTTTGGACTCATTAACTGACAGTACAGTAGGTAGCGCGATTGGATCAATCATTTTATCTGATCTTGTTGCTGTTGCTGGTGATCGTTATAACTTTGGTGTGGGAAACAGGCCGGTCAACATATTTGTTGATGAAGCAAGTGAAGTGATAAATG
>JBGCDT010000565.1:0-15075 GCA_045105695.1 Saprospiraceae bacterium
ACAAATTGGGCCCATGCCTGGTCCTCAACCTCCGTGCGGAATGCTGAAGGTCTTGTGCAAGTTTAGGTGACAAACATCTGCGTCGATATTTCCAGGGCTGGTGAGTCCAACCTGAGCATTCATATTTGCGCCATCCATATAGACGAGGCCGCCATTGTCATGAACAATTTTACAAATTTCTTTAATTGCTTTTTCGAAAACACCGTGCGTGGAAGGATAAGTTACCATCAAGGAAGACAGGTTGTCTTTGTGCAATTCTGCTTTTTCTTTCAGGTCTTTTACATCTATGTTTCCATTGTCATCACAAGCGACGACGACCACTTTCATTCCAGCCATTACTGCAGAGGCGGGATTGGTTCCGTGCGCAGAGGAAGGAATCAGTGCAATGTTTCTATGCGATTCGTTGCGGGCTTCGTGGTAAGCATTGATGGTAAGCAAACCAGAGTACTCGCCCTGTGCTCCTGAATTGGGTTGTAAAGAACAAGCGGCGAATCCAGTGATTTCACTGAGGTAAGCTTCCAGTTCTTCAAAAATTCTGAGGTAACCTTTCATCTGATTGCTTGGCGCAAAAGGATGAACGTTTGCAAACTCCGGCCAACTGACTGGAATCAATTGCGTTGCTGCGTTCAACTTCATCGTACAAGATCCCAATGGAATCATGGAGTGCATCAGCGACAAATCTTTGTTCTCCAAAGATTTTAAATATCGCATCATCTCCGTTTCCGTATGGTACTTATTGAAAACTGTATGCGTCAAATATTCAGAAGTTCTGACCAGTCGCTTTGGAAATTTCAAACTCTTTGGAGCCGATACTTTTTCCACTGCTTTTTCCTTTTTCGCTTTCGCAAAAACGTTGATGATGTTTAGTAAGGTTTCTTCTACTACCGTTTCATCAAGACTAATTTGTACCGCTGTCTTTGTATAATTGAAATTGAATTTCGCTTTTAAAGCTTCTTTCTTAATTGCAGAAATTTCTGATTTAGTCGCAGCTATACTTACCGTATCAAAAAAGAATTTGTTCTCTTGATCGTAACCCAATTTCTTTAAAGCATTATTTAAAGCTTGCGTCATGCTGTGAACTCTTTTCGCAATCGCTTTCAATCCTTCTGGTCCGTGGTAAGTCGCATACATTCCAGCCATGATCGCCAACAATGCCTGAGCAGTACAAATATTAGAAGTCGCTTTTTCACGACGGATGTGTTGCTCTCTAGTTTGCAAAGCCATACGCAAAGCGCGGTTTCCAGAACGGTCTACAGAGACTCCGATGATCCGTCCGGGGATTTGTCTTTTGAAAGCATCCTTGGTTGCGAAGTAAGCAGCGTGTGGTACGCCGTTGCCCATCGGTACACCGAAACGTTGTGTGTTTCCAACGACAGCATCTGCGCCCCATTCGCCAGGAGGAGTCAATAAAGTAAGTCCTAACAAATCAGCCGCAACCGTTACATAGATTTTTTTAGCCGCCGCTTTTTCAGCGAAAGCTCTGTAATCTTCTACCGCTCCGGTTTGTGTAGGATATTGGAGGAGTACTCCGAATGTATTATCTGAGAATTTATACTTCTTCCAGTCGCCTCTTACGATTTTTATATCCAGTGGCTTAGCGCGAGTTGTCAGAATATCAACAGTGTGATCGAAAACGCCATCCGCTACGAAGAACTCACTGGCGGTATCTTCAGCCGTTTTTGCTCGCTTGTTTTTGATGCTGTAGAACATGGCCATAGCTTCGGCAGCAGCAGTTCCCTCATCCAGTAAAGAAGCGTTGGCAATTGGCAAACCCGTCAGATCGCTCAGCATGGTTTGGTAATTCAACAAAGCTTCCAAACGGCCTTGAGAAATCTCCGCTTGGTAAGGCGTGTACTGCGTATACCAACCTGGGTTTTGAAAAATATTTCGCAACAGCACAGAAGGCGTGATGGTCCCATAATAACCCAGACCGATCAGCGAATGAAAATCTTTGTTCATCGCAGCGGTCTCTTCCAATTCATTCAGGTATTCAAACTCCGTCATTGCTTTAGGTAGCTTGAGTGCCTTTTTCAATCGAATGTTACTGGGTACAGTTTCATCGATTAATTGATCCAGCGTTTTTGCTTTAACAACGTCTAACATAGCAGCCAGGTCGTTGTCACTCACACCAATGTGGCGTTTGTGAAACTGGTCGTAAGCGGGAAATTTACTCATGTTATTTTAAATGGTTTTGATGTTTGTAGAATTGATCTGCAAGTTACGGTTTTGTAGTCGATATTTGAATAGGTGAAACAATAAAAAGGTGGAGTGGTTCAGGCTGTTTAAGGAATCTTAATCGAGTTTAGAAACGAAGATAAACGGAGTTGCAGAAAACCTTAACCTAATCGCTTTATCCATATCAAAAAGGCGTAAACTAGATTTTCTAAATAAATCCATATCTTTCCGATAACAACCAAGCGTCTCTGATATTTTTTTCGTTTTAATGAAAACTCAGAAGATATTGCTAAAGCTATTTAACAAAAACGAATCTAGCCAAACCACCCTCCATGCCACCACTCTCCTACTCCATTACCCCAGATATCACCGGTACATTATACGACTTCTTCGCACATACTGGACTGCTGTTCTTCTTCTTAATTTGTACTTACGAAGCACACCGTCGAAAATTTCCGATGGCCGCGTGGTTGCTCAGCTTGGCGATTATCGTAAGCCTTACTTTATTTGGAACACGTATCGCCGTTTTTGATATAGCAGCCTGGCAGACTTGGTGGCAGGAAGGTATATTTCCCATTGCGACTCAACGAACGGCACTGGGTGCTGCGGTCTTTATTTTTCCTTCTATTTGGTTAATCAAAAAAGGACTTAGATTTAAAGCTCCCATTTTAGATACACTGGCTTTTGCCATTCCAGTTATTGCGATTATGCGAAGATTGGGTTGTTTGGCAGCTGCTTGTTGTTATGGTTTGCCTACAGAGAACGGCTGGGGTTTGCGCTATCTGGGGCCTTCTGTTATTAGAGATCAGCACTGGGCAGAAACAGTTCTTGGAGCGGATCGTTTTGGAAGTGCTGCGGTTCATCCTGTTCCGGTTTATTTTATCATTGCAGCTTTACTGACACTGTTTTTATTGAAAAAATATAAATCTACTTTTAAACGAATCGGTAGTCAGACCTTATTTGTAATTGTATTGTTATTAGGTTTTCGGTTTTATATAGAATTCTTTAGAGACCCGATGACCAACCATCAGTTGGGAGATTATGCTTTTGGTTTGAAAAAAGTGCAATGGTTCTTATTACTGATTACAACCTCACTGAGTCTGATGCTATGGTACAGAGAGAAACAAACCGTTCAAGACATCAAAATAATCACTCCTGCTTTGAGCAGAATGGTTTACGCAAATGTATTGTTAGGTCTTTTTATCTACTGGATGCAAGACAGCTTTTTGATTGCAGAAAAAGTAGGTATCCATAGTTTGCTAATGCTGTCACTCATCGCTTTATTTGTTGAAGCTATTAGAAGTAGAAGACCGGCAGAGTGGCAAAATTGGAAAGCTGCCTTTGTTGTTTTATTAGCCCTAGTGATGATGAGTCAGAGCTACCCAAAGCATATGGATTCCATAGAGGAGGAAAAGACTTTATTTACGCTTCAAGGCAACTGGAACAAAATGAATCTGGGAGCTGCTAGTTATAATTGTACGGAAGTTCAATCTGGCTGTGGCGGATCAGATTGCGTTTTTGCAGATAGCCTCAGTCCTATCGGTCCAGAATATCAACAGTTCTCCATAGGCATAAATGGAAAACGATTCAGACCATCTCCTCGAAAAAGATGGAAACCAGGTATGTCCCATAGTTATGTTAGTTATATCAACTTTGGACTAGACGTGCAACCAGAATTTTTCTATAACGAAGCGTTAGATTACAGAACCAGGAAATACAATATTATGCCTTACGTAGGTTGGGGCACCAGGCAAGTAGAATTTACATTTGGTCTACGCATAGGTAGAATTTGGAATAACCAATCCAATGGAAGTAATATCCCTGAAGACAATGCAGTAGTAGGTGCATTTACACTGCGTATAGGTTCAACTGACGGATTTTATTTCTATGGGAATATAAACAACTCAAGTGCATTTGGAGCATCTGTTGGTTCTTTTAATGGAACTTTTAATATGAACCTTAGCAATTACACTAACAATCATTTGGAGTACCTTCGTTTTGGTCTTTCCAATTTTCACCACAATGTATTATACACTTATATAGAACCAGCTTTCAACATTGGAGAAAAATTCCTAGTCACTCCTAGATTCGGACTAACTTATCGTTCGAAGAGAGGCCCTGAATTCAGACAATCTTTTAGGGAGCCTGCTTTTGGAATGGGCTTATATTACCGACTCAACTGATCACGTTCGTTGGATTGTAAGGCTTCGGGGAGCCATTGCTGACCTGCTTTGGTGTCTCTGTTTTTCAAATCTTCTACAGCACTATGGACGCTAAGATATTGAGATTTCAGTCCTAGTTTTTTCATCAAACCAATCTTTGTAATTTGATCTCGGACTGGACCGACCATTCCTGAAATATAAAAAATGATGTCTCTTTTTTTCAGTTGTTCGTAGGTTTCTTCCAGAGCGTGGATACCTGTACTATCTATGCTATGAATACTACTGGCTTTTAATAACAATGCTTTTACATTTCCTTTTTTTTGCGCGACCAGCTCCATAATCTTGTCTTGAAAATACGTTGCATTCGCAAAATAAAGTTGGTCGTCAAAACGAACGATTAGGATACCTTCGATCTCTTCAGCCTTCTTATGTCTTTTGATATTTCGATAACTGGTACTATTTGGTATTTTTCCTAAAACTGCAATATGTGGTTTAGAGCTGCGATACAAAATCATAACAACGGACAAAAGGACTCCTGCAAAAACACCTTGCTCGATTCCTAAAACAAGAGTTACTAAAAAGGTGGTTAGCATCATAAAGAAATCACTCCTGTGCGTATACCACAGGTCGATGGCTTGCTCAAATTCAAAAAGGCTTTTGACAGATAATAATATAATTGCGGCAAGAACACACTTGGGTACATAGAAGAAAAGTGGCGTGAGAAAAAGCAAAGTCAAGCCAATGACAATGGCTGTAACAATAGACGCAAAACCAGAAGCAGCCCCTGCCTCATTGTTCACAGCAGAGCGTGTAAAACTTCCCGAAGTAGGAATAGATTGAAAGAAAGCTCCGCCAATTTTTGAAATACCTAAAGCAAATAACTCCTGATCAGGGCGAATAGCATAATCACCATGTTTTGCCTGAAGAACTTTTGCAATGGCAATACTTTCGACAATACATATAATGGTAACCGTGAAAACCGTTGGCAGCAATATGTTCATCCGCTCCCAGCTCATTTCAGGCAATTGAAAAGCCGGCAATCCATCTGGCACTTCTCTGATTATAGAAATACTAAGTGTCTCCTCTCCCAGAAAATAAACCAGTAATGCTCCTACAACTACAACTAGTAAGGCTCCTGGAATAGCACGACTCACTTTTCGCAAAACAACCATTGTAATAATACTTCCCAAGCACATTATTACAGCAGTAAAATTAGTTTCGCCTAAATGCTGTCCCGCATATTTCAACGTTTCATAGACATGTGCAAATCGAGGAATCTCAAAACCCAACAATGCTTTCAACTGACTAACCGCTATGATAATAGCTGCCGCTGATGTAAAACCAATAATAACTGGATGAGATATAAAATTGACTAAAAAACCCAATCGAAATAAACTAAGTACGACTTGAGCAACGCCTACCAACAAACCCGTAAAAACAACTAAACTAATATACTCCGTACTAAATGGTTCTGCAATTTGACTCACTCCAGCCAAGACTAACAATGCTGAAATAGCAACTGGCCCAATCGACATCTGACGCGAGGTTCCGAAGATCGCATACAACAACAAGGGAATCAAACCTCCATATAAACCATAGATGGGTGGCATTCCTGCCAGAAGCGCATAGGCCATTCCCTGAGGAACTAACATAACTGCTACGGTCAGACCAGCTATAAAATCATTTCGCCACTTACCAGAATCATGAGTAGTGAAAGAGTCAATTATGGGGAAGATTTTATTCAGCTTCAAAATAGGATTTAATTCGATTAACAGTATCTGGTATTACGGTGACCAACAGTCCATCTGATTCCAACGAATCGACAAACTAGTAGTTATTCTTTTGCAAAGGTAAGTAACTGTACAAATTACTTAAAGATTAAAAAGAAAATCACGCCTTATAATTTTTCAAACGGTAGATTCTTGAATCAGGTTCATAAAAAATGGGACACTGAATTAACAGTGCCCCATCGGATTATATTCATCAAAGTGTGTAGTCTATTATTTTACCATTGTCATTTTTCGAGTAGCAGTTCCAAAAGCCGTTTCTACTTTGTAGTACAAAACAGAACCAGAACCTGTGACCATAGAAGGATCGACTTCAAACTGCTGGTAGCCTTTTTCAAAGTCTAGCGTTGTGTTGTAGATCATTCTACCAGTGATGTCGCTAATGCTAAAAGTCACTTCACTTGCTTCAGGCAATTGAAAACCGATGATCGTATTGTCTCTAAAAGGGTTAGGTTGATTTTGCATCAATTCGAAAGAAGTTAGAATAACCTCTTCTTGCTTCGCTCCGAAACGTAAATCTACGTTCATCAAATCGTCAACATCATAACTTGGGTATGCTTCTGCGCTAATTTTGTCAGAGTTGATCTGAACAAAATCACTGAGCAGACCATCTTTGTGCGCTTCAAATTGTAGCGTAAACAAGATGTCCTCATCAGCTAATTCAGCAGCATCTCCATTCCAACTCACTAGTAACTGACCATCTTTTTCCAAGTAGTTAAAGTTCCCTGTAGACAATGCTGGTAATGACTTTTGCAAAACTGCATCGAAAGCCAAAGCTTCTTTATTTAATTGTAGTGTAAACTGGAAACCACTCATCTCATCAATCTGTGAACTACGAATAGGCAGTTGAATAATTTCTCCCGCTTTTACGGTCTGGTCATTTGCTTTGAAGACGAGTGTACCTTTCGTCCTTGAATCTGCGTCATCGTTATCATTAAAGAGATCTGGATTTGCAGTACCGTTTACATCACCAGTCTTGATCGCAACAAAGTTTAGGTTTTCTAAAAGATCACCTGCGCTTTCAACATCTTTCGTTGTGGGGAAGTTGTCACTGAATGGATCCGTCGGATCGTTGAAAACATAGTCTGCATCTACAAAAGTCCAAGAATCATTATTCGCTAACTCTGTATCAATGAACAAGAGTAGTTTTCTAAGATCAACAACATCGCTCGTCGTAACAGAACCACTATTATTCGCATCAGCAGCAATAATCTTATAAGGAGAATCAAGATATTCTATCTGGACAATGTGTCTAATGATTTTAATCAAGTCGTTGGTTGTAACTCCGTTGAGGTGGTTTGTATTTTTAGAAGGTGTAACTAAGTAGTGTTCACAAGACTCTGCCTCTTCCAGTAAGAACCCTCCGTTGGAGCCAGTAGAAGTTGTGACATTACTGTTATCTTCTATATTGGTAGCATCTATTTCTACATTTTCAATGTTGAGTCCATTCCAAGTTTGGATAGCTCCGTTGATTTCAGAAATTGGTCCATCAGCCATACAAATAGAATCGTGTGGCATTGCTTCGAAAACATTATCCTGCATGATAGTCACCCCTGAATTACGCATGATGATGTCGCGGAAAGTAGTTTCCTTAATCGTTTGTACCTCTCCTGTGAAGAAGTTATTCGCTTCATTTTCATAATAGAAACGGTCTCCATCCCTCAATTCTGCAAATTGTTCTTCCATAATATGTAGAATGGTTTCACCAAAAAGAGCTCCTGGCATATGCTCTTCGAGCAACATCCCAACCCAAGCATCTATTTGGTTGATACCTCCATATATATCATTCAATTTATCAAAAACCTCAGGGTCTGTAGCGAATTCACTCATACTAGAATAAGGAGTCATTCCTAAGTCCTGACGGATAACATTAAAAGGAGCAATCCCTCTTTCTCTTCCTCTGTTTATATTAATTGAAGCAAGATCCAGTCCTCCAAATCCAGAGGTAGGTGGGCCAAAAAGAAAGTTACGGACATCGTTTACAACCTTAGCATCCATCTCTTGCTGCACTTGCTGAGCCATTCCAATAAAGAAAGGATCAACACCATTGTCTGCAACTGTAGAAGGAGTAAAGAAAGCATCTCTTAGTGCTAATGTTCCAAGATCATTTCCATCATTATCCATCATTGCTAGATTCGCATTCAGCAAGGTGTGTCCCAATCGGAAAGCAGCAGTACCAAACACGTTGGAAATGGTCGCATTGATAGACTCATCATAACCATCGTAATCCTCTAAGATCACTCCCATCGATGGCAACCACTCTTCGTAAGTAATCGCCTGAATATGTGCATAAACTCTTCTTCGAGATTCTTGATACAATTGCTCGTCGCCCCAGGTAGGGTTCATTGCCTTCAATACATCACAGTAGCGGTTATGTTCTCTTACGAAAATAGTATGAACAGAAATCAATAGAGAGTTTTCATTAGCTCTTACATCACCTGCAACAAATAACCTTGTCGCAAATGGATTTTCATTTTCCATATGAGGAGCATCAGTATCAACTGCGCTATCGAATTCTCCATCTATTGTATTGTATGGAAGTAAGTTGCCAGTAGATACTTTTAGTTTCCCATCTACAAAAGTCCTCAACCAGTTTGCCCGATCCATATCAGAGCCATAAACATTGGAACCATCAATCCAGGAAGTGATAAAGTTGTCGTGCTCTCTAGGATTATTTACGTCTGTTCCAGTTCCAGGCGAGGCCAGGGTACGGGACATGTGAATTTGAGCATCTGGAAATATCCCACCAGGGTTGAAGAATTCATCCTCAAAGTCTACGGGGATAGAAGCAGATTCTGTCGGATCATTCGTACTTAAAATAACATCGTGATCAGTGAACTGTCCGAAGACCCAAACAAAGTCACTTAGTTTTAAGTGATCAAGCAAAGAGCTATCCTGAGCAAATATTTCATTACTAATTATTCTCGGATTAGTAAGGCCGGATCCGCCCGGAGCGGATATACCATCCGCATAAGAAACTGAGGTAATACGTCGGAGTTGCTCACCAACCGAACCCCATTCAGGGTTTGACAGGTTGTTTTGCGTACCATCAATGGTTCTATAATTCTGACCATAAGAAACCAAAGATAGTGCAGTGAATACGGCTATGGAAAGTAAATTTCGTAACATAGTAGTAACCAGATTTTTAGATGTTCAGGGATTTCAAAATTGAATAATCACGAATTTCTCAGACTAAGAGCTAGGCCATCGGTTAAGACGGACAGATGTCTGTCAGTTAGATAATAACTGTTTGAAGTTGTGATTTTAAAATCGAGGTATTGGGATGGGAACTTAGAACAAAAACAACTAAGAATATAAGATGTTGATCTGTTCTAAAAGAATCGAAAACAAATATACGAAAAAACTGACAGCCGATCCTTTCTTACACTTTAAATATCTTTATTCTGCTTAATACGATTGGGAGGACATCCAATAACTCCTTTTACTGAGGTTGTTTTAGTTTTAATCATTTGTTAAAAACAACTCGCTAGCGTATAAGATATTAACATTTGGACAATGAAAACATGTGAATTATTTTAATTTTACGATCAACAAAAAAGATAAACCGTAAATCACTGCTTATCAATAACCTAACGCATAACAGATAAGTATATTTATCGTCATTCACATCAAATATTTCGCCAGAACGATATTTACTGAGTCTTAACACTTAATCGATTATCTGGATTGTATTCAAATTTGGCTTTTAAATTTTTCGCGCTCTTGATAGTCAAAGCTTGTAACTAAATCATTTTACTATAAGTCCCTATCATTTACCAAATTTCAAAACCCTGCATTATGAAGAACTTACTTAGAATCCTCGTCTCCCTTTCCTTCCTTTTTATTTACAGCCAGACAAACGCTCAGGAATCAACCTATGTTCGCACTCCAGGGTATTGGACCATTGGAATAAATGGCGGGCTTGCCTATCAGTCTAGTGATGTAAAATCTACTTTAGATGGCTGGGGTGTTGGAGCTACACTTGCTAAAAACCTATACTACCGACCGGGGGCGCCTTTTGCATTTGACCTTCGTGGTCGCCTTTTATACGATCAGTCTTATGGATTAGATCATAAACCTTCTTTTGGTATTGAAAACAACCCTGTTTTAAATAGATATCGAACAGAGTTGGGAGGACTCGGCTATTCCTATCTGAATCACAAAACACATCATGGGGAGCTTGGCCTTGAAGGGGTACTATCTTTCAATCGCCTTCGCGAAAAAACAAATATCAATCTATCTCTCTTTGGTGGCATCGGTCTGGACTATTATGCTACACTGACCGATCTGGAAAATTCTAATGGCGACATTTATGATTACAGCCTCATCAATGCAAACGGCAGACGTCAATCCAACAAAGCTGAATTGGAAAACCTACGTGACGGCAACTACGAAACTAAAGCTGAAGGTTTTGGCGAAAATGGTCAGCTCGCTTTTATGCCTGCGCTAGGCCTAGAATTAGGTTATCAATTAACGCCTCGCTTTTCTATAGGCTTGGGTCATAAATTGACTTTTACCAGAACAGATTTATTTGATGGCAATCAGTGGGGAGAGAACAATCGCGTAACTGGTAATAACGATTTACATCATTACACCAATCTGCATTTGCGTTGGATTATAGAAAGCGAAAAAGAAGAAGCAAGGCCGCCGATCATTGAGATCATGACTCCAATTGCTAGCCCACATAGTACTCGAGATCCTCTGGCCATCATCAAAGCAAGAATCAAAAACATCAACAGTGCGATGGACATTGACTATATGGTAAATGGTCGCGTTGCAACATTTGATTTTAGAAATGAAATTTTGGATGATGATTTCTATCTGCGTCCTGGCCGAAATTTCGTTGACATCACAGCTACAAACAGTGCCGGTAGTGATCGTGAACGAGTGATTATTATTTATGACGAAGGGGGCGTGGTTGTAAATCCTCCACCGACTACACCTACTACAGAAGTTCGACTTCCTAGAGTCAACTTTACAAATCCATCTCGATCTACTTCTTATGTCGCTACTGAAAGATATAACGTTAGTGCTACGGTATTGAATGTAGAAAGAAGAAGAGATATTGAATTCAAATTGAATGGAAGAACCGTTTCGGATTTTGATTTTGATTCTAGAAGAGATCGTTTTACTTCTAGCATTAGATTACGTCAGGGAGAGAATCGTCTGCGCATTAGCGTTTGTAATGCTAACGGAGCAACGGATGAAGACGAAGCCGTTATTATTCTAGAGCGGGAAGAGATCATTGAAGAATTACCGATTGTAAATATTGTACGTCCTAGTGCTGATCCATTTAGAACGGAGGATAACAGCTTCAATATTCAAGCGGAGGTCTTTAATGTAAATGATAAAATTGATATTGCCTTTACCGTAAATGGAACTCGTGTAAGAAGTTTTAATTTTTCTAACAATAGAGTTACAGGACGAGTAAACCTCAAAGAAGGCAACAACATCATCAAAATAACAGGTAAGAATGAGAGTGGCAGAGCTAGTGATGAGACCACTATTATTTATGAAATAGAAGAGACTATTGATCCGCCAACGGTAAAAATTACATCTATTTCACAACCAACCATTGATCCTTTCAATCCAAATCAATGTAAGGTGACCATAGTTACCAGAGTAGAAAATGTAGAGAACAAGGATAATATCGATTTCTATTTTGACGGAAAGTCTTACAATAGCTTTAATTATACACCAAGTCGATCAGAAGTCAGAGCTGTTCTGACTCTCGACGCTGGGAAGGATTACAATGTTAGAATTAAGGCCAGCAATTCTGCCGGTTCTGATGAAGACAGTGAGACCATTTCTAGTTGCTCAGGTACTCCTGAAGGGAAAGCTCCAAAGGTGGATATTACAGCTCCAACTAAGACAACAACAGAAAATTCAAAGGTCATTTTGAAAGCATCTGTAGAAGAAGTGAGTCGCAAGAGTGACATTACGGTTTTTGTAAATGGTAAAAATATCAGAGACTTCAGTTATGACTCTCGTAGAAACGCAGTAAGTGCTACCGCTAATTTGAAAGAAGGGAGCAATAGACTTAAAGTAACTGCGAAAAACAGTTATGGATCTGATTCGGACGAAGTAAGTATTCGTTATAACAAAGTAATTACAACTCCTAAACAACCGCCTGTAGTAGACATCAACAGTCCTCGTAACAATAGTACTACGTATGAGACAAGTGTTGATTTGACGGCAACGGTAAAGTATGTTGTCAACAAAAAAGACATCTCTATTTTAGTCAACGGAAGGAAAGTCAACAGCTTCAATTTCCAATCCCGAGGAGGTAAAGTCACCACAACTATTAGTGGCTTGAAGGAAGGTACGAATACGATTACCGTTAAAGCGAGTAACAAAGATGGTCGAGATGAAGCCAGTGTTAAAGTAACTTATAAAAAGAGAATAGCTTCTCCGTCGGTAAATATCAGCAGTCCAAGGGATCGCTTTGAAACCACTAAAAGTAGTGTACAACTAAAAGCTACTTTGAAAAATGTCGCTAGCAAAAGTGATATTACTGTAAAGGTAAACGGACGAAACATTAAAGATTTCTCTTTCCGTAGTAATCAAGTAACAGCGACCGTTTCGCTGAGGGTTGGCGCCAATGACATTTATGTAGAAGGAAGGAATAGTGCTGGAAAAGCAGATGATCAGGTACGTGTGATTTTCGACCAACCAATACTTCCTCCAAAGGTTAGTATCAGGCTTCCAAAGAAGAATGCAACAACGGATAAAAGCAGTGTGGAAGTAAAAGCTGATTTGGCCAACGTAAAAAGTAAGAATGACATCACACTTAAAGTAAATGGTAAAACAATAAGAGATTTTTCTTACAGTAGAAATCAACTGTCAGCTACAGTTTCACTGAAGGACGGCCCCAATGAAATCTTTGTCGAAGGAAGAAACGCAAGCGGTAAAGACGACGACAAAGTAAAGGTCACTTATATCAAAAAGGTAGCTCCTCCAAAGGTAAAAATTACAAGCCCTAGGGATGGGATGACTTCAAGCAAAAGTACAGTTACTCTAAAGGCTTCTATAACAAATGTGACCAGCAACAGAGACATTACAGTAAAAGTGAATGGCAAAACTATTTCCAGGTATACTTTCAAAAAGGGACAGCTTTCTGTAAATGTGCAATTGAAAAAGGGTAGAAATGCATTGTCTGTAGAAGCTCGAAACGATGGAGGCAGAAGTATAGATCAAGTAACGGTCACTTATGTTCTTCCGTCGAATCCGCCTGAGATTACTGGTTTCGGTTTGAGTCAGCCAACGGTTGATCCTTTCAATCCGAATGTTGGCAAGAGTAGTGTTTCAGCTACGCTTAAAAATGTAAGTTCCAAATCACAAATACAATTAATCATCAATGGAAGTGCTGTGAGGGATTTTGATTTTACCACGAAGTCAGGCAAATTGAGAAAAGTGTTTTCGCTGAATCAAGGAACGAATACAGTGAAAATAATTGTAGACAATGGCGATGGAAGAGATGAAGAAACGAAGACGATTAATTTCTAGTTAGAATAGAAAAACAGCATTTTCAATTTAGCTCGCAGTGCAACTTTAAGTTGTGCTGCGAGCTTTGTCTATTAACATGCTCTCCTAATACTGCTTCTCCCAAGCCCGTATTATTTTTTACCTTTGGCCATCTTCCACAAACAAGCTATCAGAAACAATGCGATCCTTCCTTTTTAAACCTGTCGATATTGCCTCCCTTTGCTTTTTCCGATTTGTATTTGGGTTGTTGGCACTAATTGAAGTCATAGCGGTATATAGCTATCAGTACTGGTGGTTGGGTTCCTGGAATGCAGATCAGTTTCGATTTAAATATTATGGTTTTGAATGGGTCGAGCCGATGCCAGAACCACTATTAAGTTTATTCTTTTTGCTAACTGCAATGGGTGCCACAGGAGTTATGTTGGGTTATCGATATCGATTGTCTGCTACGATTTATGCCTTAGGATACATCTATAGTTTTATGTTGGAGAAGTCTTTCTATTTGAATCACGGCTATTTATTCTCTGTGCTTTCTATTGTCATGATTTTTCTGCCAGCACATTTAAATTATTCTTTGGACACCTGGCAGAAGCGGATTCCCAGGTTTAAGCAGATCCCCTACTGGCCGGTTTTTCTACTCTGCTTTTTGATGGGGATCGTTTACTTCTACGGAGGAATTGCGAAGATCAATGTAGATTGGTTGGACGGACTACCGCTACGAGTTTGGTTGAAATACAAATCTGATTATTTCATCATCGGTCCATTGTTACAAAAAGACTGGGTAGCCTACTTCATGAGCTACGGAGGACTATTGTTAGATTTATTCGTTGTCTTCTTTTTGATTTTCAAAAGGACGCGACCTTTTGCCTTTGCAGCGGTTATTGCTTTTCACTTGATGAACATGATGGTTTTCCAAATCGGGATTTTCCCCTGGTTGTCCACGACCATCACAGCGATGTATTTTCCGACTGATTTTCCAAGAAGGTTATTCCATTGGATTGGTTCTAAAATAAAATTCATAAAAAACATTATTGCAAAATGGGACAGAGTCTGGGCAGAAATTCCTGAGCAATCTTTCTATAAAAGCCCTGTTCCTAAAGGTCGAATCATAGCTGGTCTCGTCATTATTGCCTTATGGAATTTACTGGTTCCACTGCGCCAACACTTCTACCCCGGCAATCCCGCTTGGACCGAAAACGGTCACCGAGGAGCCTGGCGCATGATGCTCCGTGGCAAATCAGGTAGAGGTACTTTCACCGTTCAGGAAGAAGGAACTGAACGTAAAGAAAAAGTAAAACCCCCGGACTATCTCTACAAAAGACAGGAGCGAAAAATGTATCGCCAGCCTGATATGATTCTAGAGTTTGCTCATTTTCTGAAAAAGGAATACGAGGCAAAAGGCTGGAAGAATCCAAAGGTGACGGCTGATATTAAGGTTCGGTTTAATGGTCGGAAGTATGCTCGCT
>JBGCDT010000566.1:0-13150 GCA_045105695.1 Saprospiraceae bacterium
TAAATCTTAATATATAGAAATATAAAAAACCGTGCATTTGTAGTAATTTTGCAGGACGAAACGAAATCCAACCTTTGCGCAACACCCCGCGCGGCAGAAGACCATTTTTTAATCACTCAATTAAATATCATAGAAATGAAAAAAATTCTACTTTTTTTACCACTTGTTTTGTTTGCAACACTGGCTACTGCACAGTGTGATGATTTGTTTTTCTCCGAGTATGTGGAGGGTTATTCTAATAATAAGTCTTTGGAGATTTACAACCCTACGGATCAGGCTGTGAATATGTCTGATTATTCTATTGCTCGTTTTAGTAATGGTTCTTTCGATGTAGATGCCACAACAATTATTAAACTTCCAAATTACATGTTGGCTGCAAAGGGTACCTATATTGTTACTGTTGATCTTACAGATACTGATTTGTTTGATTCTCAATTTGACAAGCCCGTATGGAATGGATACAATGTAGTAGATACTATTTTTGACTCTGTAACAGGAGATCCTGTTTTGGATGATGACGGAAATGTACTGATTGGACCACAATATAATGACAACGGAGCTGCTCTTTTCCAGGATGATTATTACAATGAAGAGTATGACCTCCAGTGCAAAACAAGTGCTTTCTTATGCCCTGATTATGATGCGAACAACACGATGTACTTCAATGGTAATGACGCCATGGCTTTGTTGAAAGGAGATCAGTTTGTAGATGGCTCAAATCTACTTGATGTAATTGGTGTGATCGGAGAAGATCCTACAGACGATGGTGAAGATGCTTGGGTTGATGCAGATGGCGGTTGGTTGACTAAAGACAAAACAATTGTTCGTATGGCTTCTGTGAACACGGGTAGAAAAGATCCTTCTGATGTAAGTGCTGCTTTAGGTGGATCTTTTATGGGAGAAGAGTGGATTGTTTATCCTAAAAATTCTTTCCAGTACTTAGGGACGCATAATAGTGTTTGTAACAATAATGCTCAGCCTGATGAAATAACTTGCGAAGCGATTGCTTTGAACACAAGTCAGCTGAATCTTATTCCTTTCACGATGTCTCCAAATCCAACATATGGATTATTCAACATCGAAGCACCGGAAGCAATTTCAACAATTGTTGTTTACAACTTTATGGGACAGTTGGTACATAGCCAGTCTGTAGCTAATGCTTCAAATCTAAGTATTGACCTAAGTGGTTTTTCTGCTGGTATGTACTTGGTAGACATTACCTTTGAAAGTAATCAGCGCTCTGTTGAGAAATTAGTTATTGAATAATACAGTTAAATAAAAAATGAAGCATCGTAATAACGGTGCTTCATTTTTTCTAACAAAGTCTATTTTAGTGACTTTGGTTTCCCATCTTATATAAGAACATCTCTCCTGAATATTAAATAGAGCACATTTAGGTAAAACTAAAGTTTGGTCTAGCTCTAAATTGAATAAAGCTGAAAACAGTATTTTAAATTCCTCCAACTTATGAAAAAACTCTTACTCGTTTCTTACTGCTCGCTTTTCTTCTTACTGAATCTCTTTGCTCAAGAATCCACATTGAAAGGAATCATAACAGACTCAGATACTGGCGAGCCACTCATTGGAGCTACTATAATGACAGAAGGTTCTGTGGGTACGGTAACTGATTTTGATGGTGGCTACTCTTTGAATTTAAAAAATGGAGATCACACATTGGTCGTTTCGTATGTTAGCTATGACACTAAAGAAATTCCAATAACGATAAATGGCGATCAAGTTCTGGATATTAAAATGGCCGCAGAGAATTTACTGAATGAAGTCGTAGTAACAGCTGATATTGCTATTGCAAGAGAAACTCCTGTTGCTTTTACTAATATTTCTTCAAAGCAAATACAGGAGGAATTAGGCGCTCAGGATATCCCTATGATTCTTAATTCTACTCCAGGTGTTTACGCCACAGAAAGTGGGGGAGGAGATGGAGATGCTCGAATAACAATTCGTGGTTTCAATCAAAGGAACATAGCGATTATGCTAGACGGAATTCCTGTAAATGATATGGAGAATGGTTGGGTTTATTGGTCTAACTGGTTTGGTTTGGACTTGGTAACACAGACGATGCAAGTTCAAAGAGGACTGGGAGCTTCTAAGCTTTCTATTCCATCCATTGGAGGAACGGTAAATATTCTTACTAAAGGAATTGATGCTAAACGCAGCCTGAAATTCAAGCAGGAAGTAGGTAACAATGGTTTTACAAGATCTACAATTGGACTTACATCTGGACGATTGAAAAATGGCTTTGGTGTATCTGCTGCGGCCTCTTACAAACAAGGAGATGGATGGGTAGATGGAAACTTTACAAGAGGCTTCTTCTACTACCTTCGATTGGATAAACAGTTTGGAGACCACATGGTTAGTCTCTCTGGATTTGGCGCTCCGCAGGAACATGGGCAGCGTCCGTTTACAGCTCCTATTGCTTTGGTTGATGCTGATGTGGCTAGGGATAATGGAGTTCCTCAAGAAGCGATAGATCAAACTTCAATTAATGGAAATCCTATTAGTGATAGAGGCAGACGTTTCAATTCACACTGGGGTATGAGAGACGGTGAAGTATTTAATGCCCGTAAAAACTATTATCACAAACCACAATTTAGTTTTCGTCATAGTTGGCAGATAAATGATCGTATGTTTTGGTCTAACGTAGCTTACTTATCAGTCGGTAGAGGAGGAGGAACAGCTCCGGATGGACTGCCAATGCTACGAACGGAGGATGGCCAATTTGATATTGATTCGACAATCGTAAGAAATCAAACTCCAAACCCTTTCTCGAACCCGGACACTTTGTCTTCAACTATTATTCGATCTAGTAATAACGACCACTTCTGGTACGGATTCCTTTCTAACATTAATTACAAGATACTTCCAAACCTGACCTTATCGGCAGGCGTTGATATTCGTGATTACAGAGGAGATCACTATCGTAGTGTTTACGATTTGTTAGGTGGGACTGGTTGGACCGTGAATAACAACTATCAGGAAGGTGATAAAATAGAATACGATTATACAAGTACTGTTGGCTGGCTAGGAGGTTATGGTTTATTGGAATATAAACACAGAGATTTATTTACTGCTTTTGTAAATGTTTCCACTGCTAATTCACGATACGGATACATTGATAATTGGAAAGAAAGTACAGTTGAAATAGATCCAATCTCTATTATGACAACGACTTTCAAAGCAGGAGCTAAATATAATATCAATGATAACAACAGTATTTTTACAAATATCGGTTACCTGTCTAGAGCACAAAGATTTACGAATGTGATCATTACTAATTTCTGGGCGCAAGGTCTAGATGCAACGGTCGCTAACGATTATGATAATGAAATTATTCGCGCATTTGAATTAGGATATAATTTCAAAAGTGCTAAGTTTTCTATGAATGTAAATGGATACTATACCATTTGGAATAACAAACCGCTGGATCGTCTTCCTGTTGCTGTAGATCCTGATGATGCAGAAGAACGTATCCCGATAAATATAAACGGAATTGATGCTTTGCATACTGGTATTGAAATCGACTTTATCTACAAACCGGTTAAGAAACTATCTATTGAAGGTTTGGCTTCTATTGGTGACTGGAGATGGACTTCTGCCGAAGAAGGTAGCATTGTATTCCCAAGCGGAGCACAAGTGGACTTTAATTTTGATGCTGAAGGTGTACATGTTGGTGATGCTGCTCAGGTGCAGTTTGGTGGTTTAGTGCGTTATGAGCCAATTAAGTCACTATACTTTAAACTAAAAGGAACTTACTTCGGGAAGAATTTTGCGGACTTCCAACCAGAAGATCTGCAAGATGAGAATGCTGGAAGAGACTCTTGGCAATTACCGGATTATGCAATATTTTCTTTCCACTCTGGATATAATTTCAACATCAAAAAAGTCAATATGAGTCTTCGGGCTAATATTCTAAATCTTTTTGATTCTACATTTATTACGGATGCCAGAAACAACGATGATTTCAATGAGCCTGCATTCGAAGACTTCGACGCAAAGTCCGCTTCCGTTCACTTCGGCCAAGGTCGCCGTTACACCCTATCGCTACAAATAAACATATAATCTGTCTGAAACCAGGCGGGCATACTTCTACAAAAAACATATAAAATGAATAAATTTTCTATCACTTGTTTACTAAGCTTATTCAGCTTTCTAACATTAAATGCACAGATCGACATCTCCGAAGCCCGTTCTATGAACGAGGGCGATGTAGTTACCATTCAAGGGATCGCAACCAATGGCCCAGAACTAGGCATCATTCGTTACATCCAAGATGATACAGGTGGATTACCTGCTTATCCAGGTGCTGGGTCAGTTGGTGATTTCCCCGACGATGTTTCTAGAGGAGATATCGTTACGATCACAGGACCTTTGAAAATCTTTAATGGATTGCTCGAAATAGATCCTATACAAAGTTATACGATAGAGTCTAGCAATAATCCGTTGCCAACTCCTTTATCTGTTACGCCTGGTCAGTTGAACGAAGACATAGAGGGCCAGTTGGTTATTGTGGAAGATGTGTTGTTCGATGATGCTGGAGGAATCTTCTCTGTAGGCAGTTACGGTTTTACAGAAAATGGTGGGTCAGAATCTTCTACTACTTATGTGCGTTCTGGCTCTAGTTTGATTGGTACGCAGATTACACAAGCATCTGTTAACTTGACTGGTCTTGCCTCCGAGTTTAATGGAAATTATCAATTACTACTACGTGATGGTAATGATTTAGAAATTTCAGCAGATTTTTATATTACTGAGCAACCTAGACAAACGGACTTGACCACATCTTCTGTAAGCGTTGAATGGAATACGAACGAAGCTGGATCTTCAAATCTTCGTTATGGGACGACTGAAGATATGGTTAATGAAATTGCAAATGTAAACAGCACAACAGATCATAGTATCACTATAGATGGATTAGATCCTGCGGAGTTTTACTACGTTCAGGTTTTTTCTAACAATGGTACTACAACTGTTACTTCACCAATAAGACTATACAGCACCGTCTCCAATTCTTCAGGAGATATGCGAGTATATTTTAACGCTGGTGTAGATGCTACTTTTGCGGATAATGCTTATCCAACAGACGTTACCGGAGCTGCGATGGAAGCTGCGATCATCAATCGAATTAATGCTGCGACGACTTCTATTGATGTTGCTGTTTACAATATCAATCGTGACCCTATAGTGGCGGCATTAACAGAAGCACATAATAATGGAATCATCGTTCGCTACGTCACAGGCGATGACACCGCTAACCTAGCGTTAAGTGATCCTAGTCCTCCTTTTCAAGTTGTCGAAGGGAATACTGGAAACCCTTTAATGCACAATAAGTTTTTTGTTTTTGATGCAGATTCAGAAATGGATTCTTGGGTAATCATGGGATCTACTAACATGACGGCCAATAATATTGCAGAAGATTACAACAATACACTGATGATTCAGGATAAAGCTTTAGCAAAAGCTTATACCTTAGAATTTAATGAAATGTGGGGTTCAGATGGACCTGAGCCAAACGGATTTACTTTGAGATTCGGCGAAGACAAAACAGACAACACTCCACACCTTTTTAGCATCAATGGCTCCAGAGTAGAATCTTACTTTTCCCCTTCGGACAACACGGCACTAAAAATTATAGATGCGATAGAAACGGCAGATAATGATCTTGAATTTGCATTACTGACTTTCACTTATAATGAATTGGGAACTGCTATTGTAGACAAGCATAATGAGGGCGTGGATGTTCGTGGTATCATTGAGAACATTAATGATACTGGTGGGGAGTTCTCCTTCTTGACTAGTCAGGGCGTTAATGTAATTGCGGAAGATAATTCCTCTATCCAATTGCACCACAAATACAGTATCATTGATGCTGCTAGTCCTGCCTCTGATCCAATCGTCGTGACCGGTTCTCACAACTGGTCTGCCGGGGCAGATACACGTAATGATGAAAATACACTAATCATTCACGATGCAGCCATCGCTAATATTTTCTTACAAGAGTTCGAAGCGCGTTGGTGTGAATTGACAGATGGAGTGGATTGTATTTCTGTAAATACAGAGGAGCTAAACGAAATCGATGGCTTTTCAGCAACTGTATTTCCAAATCCAGCAGTTGACTTTACCAACATCAACATGAGCCTGGAAACACAGAGCGATGTTATCCTAAGTCTTTGGGATATGAATGGTCGTTTGTTGCAGTCTAGAGTTTTAGCGAAAGTGAATGGCAAACGAAATGAAGTTCTAGAATTGGATGGCTTGACAAATGGAGCTTATCTGTTGACCTTCAAAGTAGGGGAGCAGATGGCGGTTAAGCGAGTGAACGTGGTACGATAGATTTACCCTAAACCTTAACTAAAAACGGTTATGTTCCATCAAGAAACATAACCGTTTTTTATTATTAATTCGCTTATTGAATCAATTGCGTCCTTCTTAAAAACCAATATTCAAATCTAATCGAACCCTACTTCCATTTTCTTTAAAATCTCCACTTTTGATTAGTTCCTCGACAAGATAGTATCTTAGAATTAGGTTGAATTTTTTTTCGATTGCATAACCGATTCGCAATTCGGTGCCGTGGAAGTTAGAAATTCGGGAGCCGGTTGCGCCAACGGATGAATAGTCCCATCTTGCCCAATCGTTTTGAGCGAAATAATCTACGATAGCAAATTTTTGTAACCATGCGTAGTAGAGGTGGATCAGCCAATCTCCTTTCTTTTTTACAGACCCGTACTTTGCAGAAATCACAAATCCTTTTTTCTGATCCCTCAGATTTGAAGCGATGGAATCCTGATTGGAGTAATTCTCAAGGTTGTTGTAGTATTCTGCTCCTAGTGTTAGATTAGATGCTTTTATTATTTTCACTTCTGCTCCCAGATGAAAAATAGAATAATCTAAATTGTACATCTGATATCCGTCCGGTAGATTTCCGATTCGTCTAAAAGCATAAAAGGCAGGAAATATATTAACTCTGCCTTCAAGCACTTTTAAATCGAGCTGAGCCATTTGTAAATAACCATCCTTGTTGAATGTCTTATTGTTAGATTGGATGATGAAGTGGCCGGCGTTAAGAGCAAGTAAGTTTATAAACTTTTTTTTGCGCTCTAAGAGTTTGTACTGAATTCCTATGCCCTCTGGGAAAACATTATCGTTCCAGAATAATTCGTTCAGTTTCCTTAGCGGAATGGAGTTTTTACCAATCCATCCGGTTAGGTTTTTCCTTTTGTACTTGTAGAATAACTTTTCAAAACCGACCTGTACTAAGCCAAATTCGCCCTTGCCTCCACCTAGCGTTACATGCGGACCTTGTTGGTCATTGATGTTGCCGCTTCTGACTCTCCCTCCAAAGGAAGAGTGTTCGTTGATTGCATAATTCAACCCAAATCTAAATCGGTAACGAAGCCGACTTCGATCATCTCTTAGATCACCATTGGCTTTTCTAGAGTCCCAGTCATGTTCTATTCTGAACCTGAAGTCACCTGTAAAATCTAGCTTCCGTTGTGTTGTTGTATCTTTTTGTGCCCAGGATATAATGGGACTTAGAAGAATGAAGTATGTAAATAAAAGCTTCATGCACTTTGTTTTATCAAAATGTCAAAAGCTGATATATTACAATTTTTATACCTGTTACTTTATTTAGTTTTCACTAAAACGAATTCTTCGAAAATACCCGCATCTATCCATCCTCTGTTTTTATCTTTCCCTTCGACCTTTACACTTCCAATGAAGTTTTCTCGCTCTTCACTTTTGTCGTTATCACAATAGGCTATTGCAAATCCAATCGCTTTGCTATCTTTTAAAAACACTTTTTTATTTTTTCCATCATACTGAAAACCGTCATCATAGATATCTATGGATAGTTCCCAGATTGAGTTGTTGCCCTCCGTTTTTCTAACACTTTTTATATGATTGTAATAATCCGGCAGGCTATCCACACCTATGTCTACAACTTTGCCATCTAAAGCAATATGGTAGGCAAATGCGTTATAATTGTATTGGTGATTGCCTCCGGAGGCATCTTCATCAATGAAGACTTCAAGGCAGTCATCGTCCCAATATTTTACCAGCCCATCCTTGTTTTTATCCATCAAAATATTATCTGTTATTTCTGCGAGAACATACAAATGATCATGGTCCCAAACCATCTTGAACCTCCCTTTGAAATCGTCATCTGAATATTCAGAACCTAACCATCTTTGATCAATTGCTCTCCAGTTAGCTATCTGCCAACCTTCATCAAGCATACTGCCGTCAACTTCGATTTTTTTCTCAGTGAAAGGAACGGAGTGCTCGTTGTAGCTGCTGTTACAAGAGTTTATTACCAAAGATAAAACAAGAAGTAGAAAATAAGAATGCTTCATATTGTAGATTTAAGTAGAACAAAATATAGATCAAGGTAGATATTTTGTTCTACTTATTTCTAAAGTATTCAAGACTTATTCCCCTGCCAAATTCAATAAAAAACCTGTTTCTTCGATTTCAACTTCATGGATTAATTCACCAGTATTTATATTAATAGAATAGAGCGTATTCGTAGGCGCTTCAATATCGTTAGAACCCCCTCTCAAAATATAGGTATTGCTAGCAGTATGAATTGTTTGTAGATATGGAGATAGATTGTCTATTGATAAATCAGTGGTAGATATTTCTGATACGTCGAGTTCATTTCCATTAATGGCTATTTTCATCAACCGAAATCCTTTATCATCTTGACTTGTCTGAATAAAGTAAATATTGTTTTTATCGATAGGGTGCTGTACAAATCCGAAGCCTTTTGATATCGATTTTGTAGAGATTATTGAGGTTGAGTCTGGCAGTGCTGTATCAAATAGGAATAAATTGTCTCCTCGGTAATCATTAATCGCGTCGGTATTTGTCATGCCTAAAAAATGGCCTGTTGATGCTACATAAAATAGATTGCTAATGTAAGTCCCATTAGAAACAGGTATGCGATCATAGATTTTATTGACCATCTTACTTTCCAGATTTATTTTCCAAAGGGAGTAATCCGTATCCATTAGATATAGCTCATTTTGATCGCTACCAAATTGTAAGAGCTGGGGAAATGAAACTGTTTTGTTCAAGCTTGTATCTGTCAGATCGATCTCTGTAATATTGAAAGTTTCCAAATCTTGGACTTTCAATTTTGAATCATCAGAACGGGATACGAAAAGTCGTTCGTTTCTTTCAAACGAAGTTAATTCCAATCCACCTATACGAGCTGAAGTCCCTTCGAAAGGGGTCTCTGTTTCCGAGACTTTATTATGTGCACCTGTAGATGGATCAATGACGATTTCCCACGTTCCAACATCCCGCACAGCTAAAGTACCATAAACATGATCTGATGAATTATAGGGAAGGATAGATTCTCCTTCACCAGTAGGGGGCATGTCGTCATCACTTGAACAACCGACTAAAAGTAGACCGGTCATAAATAGAAAGGCTAGTGTTTTAAAGTTGTCAAAATACTTTTTCATGTTTAAGATTTTTAAAGGTAAATTTTTCGATTGCTTCAATATCAAGACAATCTAAAGAATAAATTCCCCTATTGTATTGTACAGTGATTTTTTAAATAATTAAGGTTTTAACAGATTGCTAAATCACATAACTCCTCTATTGATTAAAAAATATCTCTACCGGTTCTTATTCTCAATTCACCAATTAGCATAAAAGACGCCTTGGTGATTCATGAAAGTATCATTCTTTTTATTCAAATCTAATCTACCTCCTTCATAATTTGTTGCCACAAGACCTAGTTCATAATAGATACAAGCAGTAGCTGCAAAGTCCCATATACTCCCACCACCGTTTTCCTTTTTGGGAAGCTTTAACATACAGGCCGGACCATTTTCGAGTACATGGATTCCATTCAAAACGGAACCTGCCCCAGACATTTCTTTTACGCCACGTAAATTAAGTTGCGTTACTTTTTCGTGCAGTAATTTTTCTATTTTGGCTAGCTGAGGTGTATCCTTTAGTTTTCGATCTGTTACGTAAGTTAAATGACCGTTTGTATTTTTAATTTTCCAGGGGCTACGATTTTTATAGGCGCCATGTCCTTTGATTGCATGATAAATTATATCCATGCTGGGATCAAAGACGACCCCAATATATGGGGTTCCATCTTTTGCTACTAAGGCGATAGAAACAGAAAAGCCTTGTTGTTTATTGATGAAAGCGAGTGTTCCGTCCATCGGGTCAATACACCAAAAGAAATCCTTTTTAAAGCGACTGCCATCGTCCTCGGTTTCTTCGGATAAGAGAGCTAAGTCAAACGCTTCACAAGTTGGGAGCAGGTGTGTCAGAATAGCTGTTTCGCAGGCCTTGTCTACCACTGTTACGACTTGCGAGGCATGGCTCGTCCCGCCCTCTTTTTTCTTAACGAGAACGTCTTCATTCATATATTGCTGAATGATTTTCCCTGCAGAAAGAGCTGCCTTGATGGCTATATTACTTAATTGTATTAGATCCATTTTATAAGTTATTGATTACTTCAGCGGTAACCCGTTCACTATAACTATTGATCTTCCAGTGGCCGGGACTCCAGCCTTTTAGGAAGCGATGAAAGTCTGCCCAAGCGACGCGATATAAAGAACGCCATTCTTTTTCTAGTGCTTCATTTTTTTGTTCAAACTCACTTTGCAAATACTCAAAATAGGTGTCTAGAATTTGAGCTTCTAAACGTTCACACTCTTTTTCGTTCAGACAACTGCCTATGAAATACGCTACATCTTTCATCCCACAGCCACCACCTACATATTGAAAATCTACCCCAGCGACTTTTCCATCTGAAGCAAAACAGAAATTTGCCAGCTTGGCGTCTCCATGAACAAAGGTTTTGTAACTACAGTCGTTTAGTTTTTGATCAATTTCAGAAGCGGCTTCTTTTAATTTTTGATCATCTAATACGGCTAATTCCTGAGGCCTGGTTTTCAAGTGCCAGTAGGTTCCTACGTCCCAAAGTCCGGTTGGTTTTTTTCCGAGGTAACTGGCGTGAAACTTAGCCAGCCAGGCCAAGCAAGCCGCTATCTCCTCCCACCTAACAGTATGCTTACGTAAAGGGTAACCAGCCTCATCCAAATCTTCCAATACCATTAGCACCTCATCATCTTTCGTTTCAATGGCCAAACATTTTGGCAAACGGGCAGCGCTGTGTTTACTGTATGTGTCGTACCATGTCGTTTCTACTTTGTAGGATATTATTTTTCGTTGTTGACCGATATCCGTATTCCAGCCACGAGGGTGATTGGCCTGTATGGGCAACTGAACGTGCTTGACAACTACATTTTCGACAGCTGCATTCCTCAATCCGATACGCATGATTTTTCCATAACCACTCCATAGGTTCTGGATAATCTCTTTTTCGACTAAAGAAGAAGCTCCTGTTTTTTGTAAAATGATCGACTTAAAGTATTTATTCATAATTGGCCCAAAGATAACAAAGTATCATGGGGTAGGAGGTAAGAATTTACGACGTGGTAATGAGACGAGATCCAATAATCCCGTTTCATAGGAGCAGAGTTATTCAACTGCCAAAAGTTTGAGTATTTTGTCTGTTTCATCAAAATAAATCTGACCAGATTTATTCTTTAACGTAGCGGTGATGTCCTTATTGGGGACTTTAGACATATCAACTTCCCCAAAGTCTTTTACCGTTTTTTCTTTTTCCAAAAGGCGAATAACATCACCATCTTTTAGGTATATTCTTTTTTCATAAAAGGTAAAAGGCCCTCTTACGGAAGCCTCTGATGTTCTTTGTTCAAAAACAAAGTATACTATTCCGTCATTGAGGTAATGAGAAATACCAAATGCTCCATGTCCCATTGCTTCCTCCTGTATTATTTTCTTTGGTGTTCCGTTTTTGTCATAGTACCCAATAAGTTCCGAATAGCCTCCTTCACTGTCCAGTGTTACTATTTTCTTGGTGTAGGATTTCAAGTTTGACTCTGTGTCTTGAAACCATTCTTTGATTTGCGAAATATTTGTTTCTGAATTAGAAATATTTGAAGAGCCGCCTTTTTTAATCCAACTTCCATTCACCATCATCGGTTTATCATTAAGTTGGTACCAATGTTTTTTCAATACCTGTTTTCGGGTGTACTCTAAATTTGTTTTGTAATCTTTTACTTTTTCTTCAAGCATCTTTCCATCGCCAGTAAAACTAAAAAATCTTTCCTTGATAATTTTACCATTCTTATCTTTTAGTTTGTAATCATAACCGTAATGCATTTCCCCCACGTCAGAGGAAGTTACTTCTAACGTTTGATTGTCTTTTTGGTAAGTAGTAATTTCATAATCTACCTCTTCTCCTTCTATTTTAGTTTCTATTTTTTTCCAAGTCGATAAATCAAAACTACCGAAATGAGGGAATGTAAATTTTGTATCAGTAATCGGATCGTTTCCTTTTGATTCTCCTTTTCTTCTGACCGCACCTCCAAATACCCAACCTTCTTTACCATCCGAAGTAATGACTTTGTACCATAGATCTTCGTAGGCGATACCTCTTAGTACGATGGTTTCAACATCTCCAGACTTGGTTCCCGTAAATTCCAAAGCCGCATTACTATCAACGGAGGCAATAGCTTTACCTTTCAAGCTAGCATTAGCACGTACATTTAATTTGTCTACCCAAGGATAAATCAAATCTTTGGTTTTAAGATTTTTTAGCGATTGGATGGATTCATAATTGGTTGGGATTTTTTCTTCAACAATTGCTGCTTCATCAGCACTAGCGTTTGAAGTTGAATTATCTGATTTTTTTGTTTCTGTTTCGCAAGAGAAGACCATTACAAAAGCTAAAAGGAACGTTAAGCAGATGAATAAATTAGAATTAGGAAATGTTTTCATTTTGAATCGTTTAAAATAATACATACTCTTTACGGGGGGCAACTTGCGCCCTTTTCTTAGCAGCCAATTTACTACATTATTTTGGATTAGTACTGATGTAAAATTGTCAAGGCTCCTGATGCTAAGTCCGTGGAAAAAAAACTATTGCTTTGATCCCTTTTGCCCTTGAATAACGAATACACAATAACCCTAAGTAATAGAAATGCCTTGAACTATCTAATAGTCTTTTATTTTTTCTAATAACCCGTTAAGAATTTCATCATTATCATCGATTAAATGGTCTTTAATGAAG
>JBGCDT010000567.1:0-13910 GCA_045105695.1 Saprospiraceae bacterium
AAACCGGCATATAGGAACATCATCACATTAATGAACACCCCTTTAGACATACCTTCTACTACGCCCGAAGCATTGTGCAACAGCGTGTCACTAATGAGACCGTCATCCATTATAACAGTAATCCCACGTGCCAGTCCAATAATCAGCGCAACAGATAATAAATCATTGGCGCCAGCTACAAAAGCTTTTACAAACTGCTTCTCCCCTACCCAGGCAATTAATCCAACTACAATAGAACCGATAAAGAAGATCTGCGTCATTTCTAGGAACCACCAATCTAATTGCGAAACGCCAATAATCATGATGACAAAACAAAGTAGGAAGACAATTAATACTGCACTGATTCGCCAAGTGAAGGTATGTTCCTGATCTAAAGTTTTGCTTTTAAACATCTCTTCGATTTCTGCTTTTTGGTTATAAATAATAGATTTACTAGGATCTTTCCGAACGCGCTCTGCATAGCGGATAATGTACCAAATGCAAATTGCCACACCAGTAACCAACATAAAAATTCGTCCGTACAAACCAGTTGTCCAATTAAGACCAGCTGAGTCAGAAGCGATGATGGCACTAAATGGGTTCACTGTAGAAGCCATCGTCCCCATGCAAGAGCCGATGTAGATAGCAGCCAAAGCAACCATCGCATCATAACCAGCCGCTAAGAATACAGGAACTAAAATCGGATAGAACGCAATGGTTTCTTCTGCCAATCCGAAGGTCGTTCCTCCGATGGCAATCAAAATGGTAATCAAAACAATGAGCATAGATTCCCTGCCCTTTAGCCCTTTAGCTAATTTTGACACTCCTGCATCAAATGCTCCAGTATGATTGACAATTCCAATGAATCCTCCAATGATTAACACAAACAGAATCACTTCTAAGGCTTCTTCGATTCCCTTAAACGGAGATGCTAAAAAAGCCTTTAGCCCCTGCGGTTTAGCGGGCAAGTTGTGGTAAGTCCCTGGAATTCCGACCGGTTTGTAAATATCTCCGCTGGTGAATTTTTCTAAAGGGACTTTTATGTTCAGTCCTTCCAAGGTCTCCTGAGTAGCTGGGTAAGTCTTGGCTTCTCCTTCACCGGTTCGTATGAATTCGTTTTTATCTTTGTCGTAACCCAAGCGGTCGAACTGGCCGGAGGGGACGACGAAAGTCATGAGGGCTACCAGCGCTGCGATGATGAGCAGGATGGTGTGGGCGGTGGGGAAGTTGATTTTTTTCATTGGAGGCGGTGGTGTTTTTGTTGAGGAGTGAAGGTAGGGAATTTGAGAGATTTATTATATTGGTGTTTTCTTAGAATGAACTTAAGTAGGAACGGACTTTCTAGTCAGACGCGAGCTTGTCGTGTATAAGCTACGAGCAGTGTAACAATGCAATTACAAATATCAAAAAGGAAGTGCTTACATTTTCTTATCAAATTTTATTTATTGCTGTCAGAGGCAGCGGGAAGGAAATCATAGCCTTTTAAAGGCTGCGCTAGCGGATGTTACAAACAACAGATTATATACATGAAAATAAAATTATTGCTATTTCTTATTACAGCTTTATTTACGACGTGTACAACGAAGGAAGAACATACTGAAAGTACCCCGCTCGGGCCATCCCTGATAAAGAAATACAGCGCTAGCGATGACCTTGCAGGTCGTTGCTCCCCATATGTGTGCCTCCGGCACAAACGCAATGAACAACATAACAATACACTTACAAACGCCAAACAAAGAGATTGCTCACACGTCATCACCAAATCTTTTCAACTGTTTTTGCTAAAGCACTCCTACCAGAGGCAACGGAAAAAATAACAGAACAGGCCGATCCAAAAAACCTGGATCGGCCTGTTGAGTATAACTTTCAGTAAAAGTCTACTCCATAAATTTTACTTTGACCTCTAATTCTTTATGATTCTTTCCGTAGCTACCTGGTCTTCGAGAAGTAATTTAGCGACATAAATACCAGCAGGGCTATTCGTCAAATCAACGCTATATTGCTCATTGATGATGGTTCCGGTTTGAATACTTTGAATCAACTTACCTCTAATGTCATAAATATTAAGGCTGCCTTCCATTCCGTATTCCGTAATTACTGAAATGTTAATCATCCCATTAGTAGGATTAGGAGATACGCTAAATTCACTTAGGCCTGTAATATCATTTGTTCCTACTGCCCCTGCGGTTATAGTGAATACTTCTGTAGCTGTACAGCCATATTCATCTGTAATCGTTACTTCATAAGTATCAGGAGCAAGGTTACTAATAGATGAAGAACTTTCTCCATTTCCCCAGGCATAGGTGTAATTACCTATTCCGCCACTGACTGTCAAGTCAATAGAACCGTCATCTAGTCCTGGCTGACTTTCATTCATGACTGTAGAATTGACATCAAAACCGTTGCAGAAGTTCATTGTCAATTGCGTAGCATCAACCTCATGCCCGTAGTGTCCCTGCCAGAATTCTGAATCGAATCCACCGTGTTCTACATATATTTCTCTAAGTCCGGGCCCATAGTCCGAAAATTGAAGGCTAATCTCTTGCCAGGTATCAGTGCAGATAACATCTCCCGTACCATTGCTTTCAATAACTCCCCCACTGGCATCTCTTAACTCCACGTTTAAAAAACCTGTGTCGTCAAAACCTGATCCGTCCTGAGGACCGTCAAAGCCTAAGATGAACTCCCATACATTTATCGATGGTTCAGAATCCAATGCCTCTGCTGAATATCCCAAATCCATAAGATTGATTGTTTGGCCTTTACTACAGGCAGAAAAAGAAGACTGAAAATTACCTGAAGTATCCCAACCATCTCCACCGTCGACAATGTTCTCCCAACCAGCAAGATCGTTGGTTCTGCTACAATTTGTATACATCATGTGGTTGTTAATTGAAAGGTTAATAGCATCGATCATTACCCCTTCATTGGCATCTTGATTTTCTTCTTGATCCCAGGCCTGTATAGAGAATGCAATACTTCTTACACCTGGTCCGTAATTAATGAAGTTATGAGTGATTTGTCGCCAATCATCAGATAAAACTACCCAATCTGAATCAAAAGCTTCTACGTTATCACCATTGGCATCCCTCAATTCAAAACTATACCTGATTTGATCTTCTGTATTCGTACCGGTCCCTTTTGCATAAACAGAAAAGCGAACGATAGGTGCTTGATCCAATAAATCTTCTGAATAGCCTAAGTCCATAAGATCAAATACTTGAATGATTCTGGTATCGTATCCGGTGAGTAATCCACCTGTACCATCATACCCACCAGTAGGGTCTATTTCAGATGCAATGTTAGAACCATCGAGGTCAAATATCCAATCCGATTTGTCAACATTGAACCCGGCGTTTAATACTTGATTGACATACTGCTGAGCAGCTATAGGTGTACAAAATAGCAGACCTAAAGCCAGTGTAGTAAATGTAAATAGGGTGTGTTTAAATTTTTTCATTTGATTAAAATTATAAAGTTAGTGAATAAAATAATTGGGGGTAGGGTTATTATCGCCCTGCTATAGTAAAAAATAAAGATAGCTATCTGGTGGATTTTTCAAAAAAAATTCAAGCATAAAAGAGTAAATTACCAGATCGTACTAATCTTGTTAGATCAGATAAAAAAGCAATCTAGTCAAGCTAAGAAATAGACTATTATGAAAAACAAGAATGGGATAATCTACTTAATAAATGTATTGATATTTGTAGCTCTTATGCCTGTTGAAATCCGAGGAGAAAAATTTTTAACAGGGGGTCTAACGATTGGGTTAATAGCATCCTATTTTCTGTTCAAAAGAGAACATACCGCAAGCAACATTATGAAATTAGGCTCATATGAATTAGTTCACGTTAATGGACTTATATGCCTTTTTCTTTTCATTTTGAATTTAGCTTTATCATGGAATCAGCTTATACCGATTGAAATAGTATATGTAATTGTCTTTTGTTTGGTTCAGCTATTTTCGATTAGTATTAGAAAAGTAGAAGGCTAACATTCTTCATACTTGCTAGCATTGATCTTGCAAGCCGGTGCTCTTTGTTAGCGTTACTTTGCACGACTAAAAAATACAAAGTGCTACTTTCGAAACAATACAAACAAAACACGATGACACAACTTAAAGAAATAATCTCAAAATTCGAAAATAGAAATATATCCGAAGTTATTTGTGGAGGAAATATGAATGGATCAGTCGTAATTATCAATTCCAACAATAATATATCATTGAAAATCAACTCTGTTTGGAGGTTAACAAGCGAGTCAGAAGTTCTCGCCTCGTGGGATGAAAACGACAATTCAAAAGAATCTAATTTCACTAAGCAGTTGAAACTTTTGGAAGGAGATAAAATCATTTCTTTTGTCAAGTCGCAATTTTATGACATCTCGTTAAGTCTTGAATCGGGAAAGACTTTGTTTGTGCTATGTGATATCAATAGTTATTATAGTGATAAGTATTTTGAAAACAACTGGTTAATTTGTGATAAAGAATTAAATTATTGTGTTGGAATCAGTAGACATCTTGAAGAAATTGTTGAGGTGTATGATTAAATTAGCTCTATTGCCAGCATCGACCTTGCAGGTCGTTGCTAGCAAAATCTGTGCCTCTGGGATAAACGCAATAAACAACCTAACAATACACTTACAACTCCCCCTACTCCCGCACCAAAATCTCACTCCACTCCCAGCCATCTCCAAAAACACCAATCGAATAAACCCCAGCAGCCCAATCCCCAGCAGAAACTAAAACCTCCTGATCACCCCGCTTCAAAGACCGCCGCTCTTCTAGAACACGACGCCCCAAAATATCCGTCACCAAAATAGTCACCTCTTCATTCAACATCTGCTTCAGCGAAATTGTAAATTCATCCTGAGTAATCGGATTTGGAAAAACCTGCACCGACCGCTCTTCGACACAACTCACTTTCACAACTGGACTATAATTAATCGTCCCATCCAAGTCCACAATTTCTAAACGGAAATAAACAGTCTGCCCTTTTATCTTTTCCCAAGACGTATGCGAATATGTTTTTCGACTACTCGTAGAAGTACCTGGCAGTTCGCTTCCTACAACCATCCATTTTTTCAAATCCAAACTTTTTGCAATTTGATAATGACGCAAATCAATTTCATCCGCTACCTCCCAGTTAAGGTTCGCATGGTCGTTTGCGCACTCCCCTTTGAAACTGATTAGCTCTACTGGCAATGGGACATCCGAACAACTTCCTTCACCAGGGGTCATATCCAATTGAACGAAAAGATCATCGAAATAGGAATCGTTGTCTGTACCTCCGTTTCTGGTTCCGGTTAAGATCACTTTTATGGTTCGGGTGTTTTCAGGAACAGCTTCGTTGGCCTCCACTTTCGTCCAGCTACTTGCCAAAGAAGTCAAAACAGAAGAACTTCCTAACAATACATCTACATTGTTGAGGTACTCCAATTGCATGGTGGGCTGATCGCTTCCATTGAAATTAGAAAGGTAGCCACCTAACAATACACTTACGTCGCCTCCGTCTATTTCCGTACTCATGCTACTGACGTCAATATTTTGAAAAACTTCCGAGAAATTGGTTTCGTTTCCATCGCAGAGACCACCCACCGCAAAGTACTTCGCTCCTGTTCTAGGACTGATGCCGTTGCATTCTCCCGCGCCTAAGGATTCTATAATACCTGTTGTGGTAGTCCAATTGTTTATTCCGTTTTCGGCTCCTTCGTTGGAGAGCAGATTTGCAGTTAGTTCAGAGTCACCAGTTGTGAAAGTCGTAGGATCGGACCACTCACTCCACTTCAAATGTTCGTCGCGATAACGTACGCGCCAGCAGTAGGTGCTTTGTGGCTCCAGGCCGCCAATCTCTTCGTCTGTAAGATCATCGCCTGCTTGGGTATCTACTTCGTTGTACCAGTTTTCATGTTGTTTCCAGGAATCAATTATGGGATTGGAAAAATCACCACAGCTTGTCGCAACTTGCCATTGGCTAGCCTGATGAAAATCAGAAGCATCTGAAAAAGCACTGCCTGTCAGCATCGCACAATCTGGATTGACCTCCATATTATTTGGAAAAACAGCAACTGGCTTTTGAGGAGGTGTATCTGTTTTTTTAAGCGTTATGACATCTTGTTCTTCATTATCAATAGTAACATCCTGATCTCCTCTGGTAATTCTACGAAGTGTAAATTTTGGATCAGCACCCGCTTCTACATTCACAACGACAAAACCATATTCATCAATGGATTTATTAAATTCTTCGTAATCTGCGTTTGGAAATTCGCCCCAGTTGTCAATAGCTCCACCAGCCGAAGCGACATTTACCCAAAGGTGTTCATCGCCTTTTGACTGTCCTCGGGAGTAGCCATGCGTATGTCCAAAGAAGTGAACCGATGGCTTTTCGCAATCTCTTGTAAAGTTTTCTAACAATGCAATTACATCTCCGGTATAACCTAATTCTCCTGGCGTCCACAACTCCGACAAATGCGGATGATGTAGTTGCGCAAATACAAAATCAATATCAGCATCGGCACAGGCATCGTCCAATGTCATCTCCAACCAATCCAATTGCGTTTGGATACGATAGCCACTATTACTATTCAAGCCAATGATCCGAACGTTCGAATAATCTTTGTACCACCAGTGTTCTTCATAGCCTGTAGAACCATTGTTAGGTAAATCAAAATAGTCGAAATAAAAGCCAGCGTTATTTTCGTGGTTTCCCAAAACAGGATAGACTGGCACATGAGAAAAAAGCGGATTAGAAGGTGCAAAGAAATCATTCTGCCATTGATTGTAGCTCGTTCCAGTTGGCACTAAATCTCCTGGAATCATTACGAAACCTATGTCTGTCGGAAGGTCATTCCCAAAGTGATCTTCAAAATAATCAATAACTCCATCATTGACGACTTCGCTGAACTTATTCGGATGGCTGCCATCTTTTTGCATATCGCTCATGGCGACTAAGTTGAAAGACTGATTGGAAGACTTTGTGGGTGGCGTTTTAAAATCAAAGACCGCAGAGGTTGTTCCGTCTGAATTGACTTGGTAGAAAAATTTAGTGTTGGCCGTCAAACCAGTTATGATACTGGTGTGGATTTCATTGGAACCTGAAGAAGTGCTGGAAGAAACGGGGGCGCTTTGATTAAGGTTTGCGGCAGTCGTTCCCCATTGTAATTTATGGGTTGCCCCTCCATTGGTTTCCCAAAGAACTTTAATACTCGTCGGTTCTGCATCCTGGAGATAGGGCTGAACTAAAATATTTGTTTGCGCGAGAGCAGTACTTTGAGTGAAAAATAGAATCGAAAGTATTGCTAAAAAAGTAAAGGTTGGCTTATTCATTTTCTATGATATTAAGATGAGTTCTTAAATATAGAAAATGAACTGGCCAACCTTGTATAATTATTTATATTTCTAAAGATTTAATTAATCAGGAGGTCATTCTCCCCTTCATGAATTTCATTATGCCGCAACACCTTCAGTAACTTTCTGATTCAACAGAGAGATAATTTTTTCATAAAGTTCATCAGGCACAAAAGGTTTCGAAATAAAATCATCCATTCCGGCATCATAACATAATTGAATATCTTTAGCTAAAACAGATGCAGTCATCGCTGCAATTTTAATATGGCTTTTAGCTTTTAATTCTTTTCGAATAAAACGCGTTGCATCCAACCCATTCATTACAGGCATGTTCACATCCATCAATATTAGGTCATAATTATTTAACGACAACATATCAATAGCCTGCTGACCATCCTGGGCAACTTCGATTTTAAAACCAAAATCTTTAATTTGTTTTGTTGCTACAATTTGATTTAATTTATTATCCTCTGCAAGTAATATTCTTATATTCGATTTCTCCTCAGTGCTTAAATCTTTAAAGCTATTTTCCTCTTCTATTCCAGTTAATTCTTTTATTTCATGTGAAAACTGAAGATCAAAAATAAAAACAGAGCCTTTACCATATTCACTTTCTACCTTGATCTTTCCCTCGTACATCTCAACAAGCTTTTTTGATATAGATAAGCCCAGCCCCGTTCCTCCGTATTTACGGGCGATAGTTAAGTTCGATTGAGTAAATTGCTCAAAGACACCATCTAACTTATCTTTCATTATTCCTATTCCTGTATCCTCAACTTTAAATAAAATACGAGGACCGCATTCATTAATCTCCAAAAGCTTAGTTTCAATTCTTACTTCACCTCTTTCTGTGAATTTAATAGCGTTACTCGTTAAATTGAGTAATATTTGATTAAATCGAGTTGGATCACCTGCAACGTTTTCAGGAATCTCAGGATCTATCTTTGTAATAAATTCTATTCCTTTTTCTTTTGCCTTTAAGCCTAATGAATAATGCAGTGTTTCAAATATTCGAGGTAAATTAAAATTAATTTTTTCAAAGAATATTTTCTCAGCATTAATTTTTGAAAGGTCTAAAATATCATTGATGATAACCAGCAGATGATTAGCTGCATCATTTATGTGCCTAACCATTTCTTTATTCTTTTTATTTAATCCTGTATTTTTTAAAAGAATATTTGAAATACCGATAATTCCATTCATCGGCGTTCTAATTTCGTGGGACATGTTAGACAAAAACTGATCTTTAACAACCTCAGCAGTAATTGCTTCTTCTTTTGCTCTGACTAATTCTGCTTCGTGTTCTTTCTGTTCCGTGATATCAGATTCAACGGCTATGAAATTAATTAATTTTCCTTTGTCATTAAACACTGGTGAAATAGAACAAGAAAGCCAGTAGGGTTCACCAATTTTACTGTAATTTAGGATAACCTGAGTGAAGGGCTTCAAACTACGAATTCCCGTCCTCATTTTTTCAAGATGAGCCGGATCGGTATTTTTACCTTGCAAAAAAGTTCCAGGTTTTTTTCCTCTTACCTCTTCTAAGGTGTAACCTGTCATTTCTTGAAAAGCAGAATTAACATAAACGATTCCTCCAAGGTCATCGGTTATTACTACTGCACTATGCGTTTTACTCGCTACGAGAGAAAGCATGTTTAACTCTTCATTGACTTGCTGGCTTTCTTGGAAAAGCCTGGAAAGCATTTCATTCTTCTTACGCAATTCCATCTGAGCCATCACTTGCCTGGCGAGTCCTTCCAAGGCTGTTTTTTGAGCTTCAGTAAGTTTTTTGGGGACGTTATCAATGACACATAAAGTACCTAATGCCTCTCCTGTAGGCGTAACTAAAGGAACTCCCGTATAAGATCGGACATGAGGAGCTCCAGTTACCAAAGGGTTATCACAAAAACGATCATCTTCCAAGGAGTCCGGAACTTCAAATATTTTTTGAGGCTCATTAATGGCGTGCCCGCAGAAAGATACTTCCCTGGGGGTTTCCGTCGCATCCAGTCCTACTTTTGATTTAAACCATTGTCGATTTTCATCGACTAGACTAATCAAGGAAATAGGTGTTCCACAGATTTGAGATGCAATCTGAGTAATGTCATCAAAACTTTGTTCGGAAAGCGTATCAAGAATTTGATAGGACTTCAAAAGAGCTAAACGCTCCCTTTCGTTTGCTGGATTTTTTGGAAGAAGCATGGGTATTAATTATTTGGGTTGTGACCCAAAGTACTAATCTCATGCCAATAGCATTAAGACAATTTCAAATATATAATCCCCTTATTTTTATCTATTACAACAACAGCTTAAAGGTTGTTACGAACACTAATCTCAGTTCCAAAAACAACAAAATAAAAGGCAGTCACACTAATAACCACGTCCCACAACAACCGCCTTCACCATCCGCTTCCGCTTCTCCACTTGCACTGAAACCACATAAAATCCATTCTCATATTCAGCCAATTGAAAAGCCAATATCGCCTCCGCTAAATTATCAAAAGAGCATTTTTCCTTAAGCATTCCAAGGGCATTATAAATCTCAATATCAACTGCTTTACCAACGTACTTTTTCAAATCAACATACAATACTTCTCCAGCAGGATTTGGAAAAACAGAAAATCCACTTGGCTTAGAAACGATTTCCACTTTACGAATTTCGCTGAGTCGAGTATTCCCTTCCACATCCAAAAGTTGAATTCTATAGTAATTAGTTCCTTCTTCTGGACTTTCATCAATGTCTGTATAGCTAAGTGCCTGAGTGTTTTCTCCGTAAGGTAAAATCTCTTTCAAAGTTTCAAAGTGATCGCCATCCAGAGATCGTTCTATCACAAATTTTTTAATCTCAACTTCATTTTGCGCAACCCATTCTAACAATGCTTCTCCGTTTCTTTCCTTTGCGGAAAAATATAAGACATTATCATTTCCGATCAGGTTAGTCGTGCCATTTACAACAGCTGTATAGTCTTCAAATTCGCCTAAAGCAAAAGTCTCACAAGGTTCTGCGAACACATCTTTGCGCAAAGCAACTCTTAGTCGTTTGCTCCCCGAAGTTGTGTTTGCAGGAATACTTACTGTTCCTGTTGCAGGAGCACCAACGGTTCCATTCGTTCCTGCTGGCACAATAGCTTCAAAAACTTTTTCACCTGCATCGTCAAAATCAAAGTCTGAATTATAGTCAATCCAAGCACGGACGTACACGTCGGAATGTTGCCAACTGAAAGATGGTTGAATACTAATGGGATAATTCCCAGATGCGTCAACAGTCGTTGTATTGAATGTAAAATCTCCGTATTTATCCTTTCCAGAATCGTAGTTGATGGTATTGAAAGTTACGTTAGAAATCCATTGTTGCCAGGGAGCGGTTCCTTCTACCTCGCAATATTCTGTAGAAGGCAAATCCTCCTGAACGGTGATGGTAAAACTGCAAGTCGTTGCGTTTCCGCAAAGGTCTGTCGCCTCGTAGGTGATGGTTTGTGTACCAATTGGAAAAGAACTTCCAGGAGTAGCGCCACCAATCTGAGTAATGGATAATCCTCCATCTACACAACTCGTAGTGGCAGTAGGAGTAGACCAATTTACAATTGCAGAGCCAGAACTATTGCCCTCTGTAACTACAATGTCTTCAGGGCAATCCAAAAGAATAGCTTCTGAATTATTCTGAATTTCAATGGTAAAAGAACAAGTTTGAAGATCGCCGCAGTCATCCATTGCCTCGTAAGTAATAGTATAGGTTCCTGCACTTAGAGAAGTTCCGTTCTGAGGGCCACCAGTTTGAGTCATCGAAACGCTACTCCCCGAACCGCAATCCAATTCCATAACATAAAATTTCCAAACCAAATCAGAATACACATCCCACTTCCCATCCCAAAACTGTAGGGTGCCATAATCATTTGTAAGTGTATTGTTAGGATTGTCTCTAAAGTTAGTATAAGCCACCGCTTCGCCATTTAACCATTCGTAAGTTCCTTCTGTAGCTACGTCATTCAAACCGATGTGAATGCTGTTAACTATGTTGTCGTGCAGAAATTCATTTTCCTCTACAGAGCCAACTACCGACAAGTAGCCTCCGAAACTTTCACACTCTGACTGCGCATCTGTCCAAGGCTTTTTACCATCAGAAAGAAAATACTCTTGTCCATTCAATGCGCCAAAGTAAGTAAAGCCAGCAGGCACTGTTCCGCAATTTGGGTTCTGCGTTCCGCCGCCACAAGTTGTCGTTGCAGTTGGTAGAGACCAGTTCACCATCATCTCTGTCTGTGCGGGAGGCAATACAAAAACCTGATTCCCAGGGCAAGTCAAGGACAATGTCCCCGGCGAATCTAACACTGTGATTACAAAACTACAGGTTTCTACATTTCCGCAGCCGTCTGTTGTTTCGTAATTGATTGTATCGGTTCCTATATTAAAGAAACTACCATTTGGTAATCCCGAAATTTGTGTCGTCGAACTGATACCAGTAATGCAATCTGTACTAGCCATTGGTGCTGACCAATTGACAATTGCCCCTGTTTCTCCATCGGCTACTGTGATTGTTGTATCTGTTGGGCAAACTAAATTAATTGTAGAAGGAGTTTCATTGACCGTTATTGTAAAAGAACAAGTTGCTGTATTTTCACAAGCATCTGTTGCTCCATATGTTATTGTAAAAGTACCTAATGAAAACGCAGTTCCGTTCATTGGTCCACCCGTCTGCACAGCTACTGCGCCCAGTAGTCCACAGGTCGTAGTAGGTGTCGGTTCCGTCCAACTGACAATGGTACTCGACGCTCCCGGCAAAGCATTAATGACTAGATCATCAGGGCAATCCAAAGTAAGCAAACCGTTATCAGCAGTAACGATTACATTGAAAGAACAAGTCACTTGATTTCCACAATCGTCAATCACATCATAAGTAATCAGTGTTATTCCTAATGGAAAATCGCCTCCATTTGTAATACCGGTAGTTTGAGTAAGCACTGCTCCTCCCAGTGGACAACTGCTACTCACTTGTGGTTCTGTCCAGTTCACTTCGACACTAGTCTGTCCTATCGGAATATTCACAGCTATATCTTCAGAACAAGTTACCGCTAAATCCCCATTGTCAATTGAAACGATTACATCAAAAGAACAAGTCGCTGTAGTGCCACAACCATCCGTCGCTTCGTAAGTTATCGTGGTTGTTCCAATTGGAAATTCGCTACCGCTTGGAAGACCTGTTGTTTGAGCGACCATAGTATTACCAATAGCGCAGGAAGAAGTTGCTGTAGGTTCTTCCCAGGCAACAACTGCCGTAGTTACTGATCCAGATACTGTTGTAAGTATATTGTTAGAACATTCCAAGATTGGCCCTTCTGCTCCGAAAATTGGAGTCAGCGTCGTGTTTTCTGTTCCAACAAAATCAATCGTTGCGTCGGTAATCCCTGTTTCCAACCAGTATAAAAATTGGTAGCCTTCATCAGCCACTGCCGTGAGTCGCAGAGGAATATCTTTGAAATAAGTTCCTGTATAATCATAAGGGATAGTTAGTTCATTGGAATTCAAGAAGACATCTCCGTTAGTATTTTCATCAAAATCGATGGTCAGATCGTAATAATTATTTAGACCATAGAAATCATTGATGTGATCGCGCATAAACGCAGGGCGTGTTTCCCAGAAGGTTTTGTATTTGTCAATCCACTCGTACCAGGCGGTTTCGCTACCACCCATGGCGTTTGGTCCTCCGGGTTCGACGTTGCCCCACTTGGCGAGGTGCGCAGCGAGGTTGGGTTGAAACAAAGTCGTGATGCTGTCGATCAGCGGATGAGTTCTTTCTTCGTTGAAAACGACCTCCATGAAGGTGCAGGTTCGTTGAATGAATTCATCTCGGTAATCGGTTCGTTCCAGTAGTTTTCGCAAAAATAGTGTACTGTTTCTGTGATTAGGCCATGATGTACTGACATCGTCATTTACAAAACTGAACGTATTGAAATCCGGAGCTGCATTTCCAGAAAGGAAATTATTGGTACTACCATCAGTATCCGCAACGCCGTAGCGCCACTTGGTTTGATTGACTCGATCACGCCAGACGGTTAGGTTATTTGCAGGCCAATCGTAGTTCGCCATGTAAGTCATGGAAATCCAATAGTTGGTAAATTCTTCAACATCTACCTGTGATTCAAAATAATCGTAGTCCGCTTGATTGGTCAGATCTGCGTTTTCTACAAAATTGAAAAGCAAATTATAATCTGCATCAGATCCTTTTTTCACCTCTCGGTATGACAAACCAGGGCTTTTGATGATATCCAGATCTTTTTCTTTCACATCATATAATTCTTCAAAATGTTCTCCTGCAAATTTTTCCCTGATGTTATAGATACCCCAGAATTCTCCGTTTAGATAAAGCAAAGTTGGACGACCTGCCTGTGCCTCAATATCAAAATCTTTGAATAGTAGTGTCTGATTCAACATGTCTCTGAACCCCAGACGATAATAATCCTGTCCACTTCCTCTGATTTTCAACCGCTGATAATCTTTCAATTCTCTTTGGGGGAATAATTCAAAATCTAAACTCTCATCTCCAAATATTTTGTCTCTAAGGTTAATCGCTAGCGACTTCATAGGATTA
>JBGCDT010000568.1:0-3392 GCA_045105695.1 Saprospiraceae bacterium
CGCTGCAAATGTACCGTCGTTATGTTAACTGAATGTTAACTTTGCGATTAGGACGCCAAGATTTTTGGGTATTTATTGTATAAAGGTTTTTAGCTTAGTGTAATAAGGCCTAAAAGAAGCATTATATATTAATTGCTTTAAGGAATACTTTGCAAATGTGTTTAGAATTAAAAAAGAAAGGACACCAGAAAACATATATTACTGTCATGTATCAAAATGCTTTCCTATATGGTATCCTTTCGAGTGAACTATATTATTCTTAAAACAAAAAAGAAATGATCAGGTTTGAAATGGCTACAAACTTATAGCTGTTATGTTAATTCAATGTTACCTGAATTATAAAAGAGTATTAAAGAATAAACTATCATAAGATGTCAGACGAAAAAGACGAAAACAAATTAGGTGACTTTCTCCGAAAAGGAGTTCGAGGGCTCCGTGATCGAATGAATTTTGATGTCACAGATCTCATCAGTGCCGTAAGAAAAAGTGATGCTGATCAGGTGGAACGAGTCCTTTACGCAGGTGTCGGACCCAATGGTCGGGACGGAATAAATCGCAGAGCTTTACCCATTGCTGTAGAAAATAATCATGCGGAAATAGTGAAGCTACTGCTAAAGGCAAAAGCAGATCCTAACCTGCCAGGTAAAGACGGAGATTTCCCACTGCGCAAAGCCGTTTACTGGGAAAACGAGGTGATCACCCTCATGCTACTTCAGGCTGGTGCAAACAAAGACATGCCAAACCGCAATGGCGTAAGTGCAATGTTAGAAGCTACCCAAAACGGCTACAAAGGAATGATAGATTTGATGGAGGATTTTAAAAATCCAAAACGTGTAAAGCAAATTGCTAAAGACAAAGCAAAACATGAAGCGCTAAAACAAAAAGCCAAAGTAGCTAAAGAGGGTAAAGTCAAAAAAGTAAAAGAAGATGCTCAAGCGAAAGCAGAACGAAAAGCCAAAGCGGTGGAGAGCCTGGAGGGAAAATACAAAGTCGCAGACATCGGCTACTTCGAGGCGATGATGGAAGCCATTGATCAAAAAGATCCTAAGGCAACCAAGGTCTTCATAGATAAAACGGAAAACCTAAATCAAATTTCCAAAAAAGGTAGTACACCACTCCTAGAAGCGGTTAGCAAAAAGCATATGAAATTGGCTGACTACCTTATGGACCGAGGAGCAGATCCGTTTCAATATGCACCTCTTCAAAAACACAGTCCGTTTTCTAAAGCGATTTTGGATGAGACGAATAAATTCATCAAAAGGCTAGCGCAACGATTCCCTGAAAAAATGGCAGAGCAAAGCAATGACGAAGAACAAATGCTGAGTCCTCAGTTTTTGGCTTACAAAAATCCAAAGCTTTTTAATTTGTTACTTAGCGCTGGCGCTGATGCTACCTGGGGCGGTAAAGAAGGTATTCCACCTGTTGTCAAAGCAGTGGAAAAGGGGAGTGTCGCTATTCTGCCAGTGTTGGTCAGAAATGAGTTTGATCTCAATCGATTGGTTGATGGAAAAACTTTAATTGAATGGGCTATTACCCATAATCGAATGGATTGGGTGAATGGCTTGCTGGAAGAGAATGTAGATTTATCTGTGGAAACTTCTGATGGAGATACCGCTTTGGAATTAGCGAAGAAGTTGGGGGATCGGGAGGCGATAGTGAAGTTGTTGGAAGAGCGTTAGTTTTTTAGCCTGACTCGTCTGACAATTTCAAAAGATTGTCTGATAAGTTCAAAGGCCCGGATTCTCGAACTTCGGCAAGAGAGCACTCAGCGGAAGAGAATTCTCACCGCGATTTTTAGAAATCGCAGTGCTAACTTTTCCTTAGCTATTTCGGCCAGAGGCCGGTGAAAGACTCGTGATGAATGCTTCAGCATTCAACGAGTCTTTTTTAATTTTCATTTCTATTCTCCTTTTAATTATAATTGAAAAAGCCCCTTCCGCTTTCGCGAAAGAGACTTTCTCTAATGGTTTAATCACCTCGGATTATAACTAGTGAGCGATCACGAGGTTTTGGAAAATATAATGATTTAGAAGGAGCATTCAAAACCTTGCGGTCATTCTGCTCCGTCCAGTATATTATCTATTTCCAGTTACAATCAATTTCTCTGTAACTACTTCACCGTTTTCTAACATTGCTTTTACAAAGTAGACACCAGCTGGTAGACTTGAAACATTCAATTCGATAATATCTTGCTCTGCCTGAACAGTCATATTGGTAGAAACCATTTTGTTCGTAGTAGAGTAAATAGCTAAATCTAGACTTTGCTGAGTAGCTTTGTTGATGTTGATAGTAGCGATATCAGTAGCAGGGTTTGGATAAACAGATAGTTTAACCGTTTCCAATGCTGTTGCCAATTCTTCCGCAGTATTGTTGTCCTCACGGTTCTGTGCATTATTAGGTGTATTGATGTTTTCATCACACTGAGTGAAAGACTGGAACCAGTAGTTGGCGTAGTCTCTTGAGCGTACATCTTCTCCGATGAACATACCATAGAGGTTTGTTTGCTGATCAGGAGATCCTTTGCGTACTCTCAATTTTTCATCTGTGTAAATTACACCATATACAGAACTTCCTGCTCTGATAGAAATGTCATCATCAGCGAATACGAAAACATTTTGCTCTGTTGGATTAAATGTGTTGTCGTAATTTAAGTACATTTCTCCACTTAAGATCAAGTTGGTACACTGCTCAAAGATGATGGTTACACCAGATTTCGTTTCTAGATCTTCGATGTATACATTCTCCTGACCAGAGAAGATGATGGTTGATCCTTCGTCCGCTTCAATGTCTTCGTAGATAGATTCTGTTAGTGTAATAGTTTCTCCTTCGTCAACTTCTACTTCGAGATCATTTCCAACATTGTTGTCATTCTCTAAGAAGTCAGGTAAGCTAGGCATTGCTGGGATAGCGTGAACGTTATTTACCATTGAACCTGAATTGATTTCTACATCATCTCCTTTTACAAAAGTACCAGGAGCGATGACTTCAGAATCTTCACTGATCTCTACATCTCCGTTGTCATCCACTGCACCAATTCCACCAGAGTTGATAATGTTTCTTTCGATATCCAATTCGTCTAAACCTACGAGTACGTAGTCGTTATCACCAGGTCCTCCTGTGTTACAGTCGTCTCCTTCGTTTCTGATTACTTCGATAGGGTTAGATAAGTTGAAGCAACCAACAAGGTCGCCAGCATTAGCACCCATCATAGCACCTTCTAAGCCGTCCTCGAAAGATAAGTGCCAGATCAGGCAAGTACCAGCAGGAGCGTCATCGAAGTTAACAGCCTCTGGAGAAGGTGGTAAACCTAGGATGTTTCCTTGGTCATCAGTTACAACCCATTGAGAGTTGGTTCCTTCATTTCCGATAAGTGTAATTCCAGAAACGTTATC
>JBGCDT010000569.1:0-9375 GCA_045105695.1 Saprospiraceae bacterium
TTCAATTATCTAAACGTTTACAGGACTTTCAGTTTTCATTTTAATTTAGCAAAGCAATTATGATTTCAGCAACTAATGTAACTCTTCAATACGGAAAGCGAGTTTTGTTCGATGAGGTTAACATCACTTTTTCGCATGGCAGCTGCTACGGAATTATCGGCGCCAACGGAGCAGGTAAATCTACCTTCATGAGAATTCTCTCTGGAGAAGAAGATCCAAACAAAGGGCACGTAACGATAGAACCAGGGAAGCGAATGGCTGTTCTCAAACAGGATCACAGTGCTTACAATGAAGTGACTGCTATCAATGCCGTTCTTATGGGCCACGAGAAGTTGTGGAAGATCATGCAGGAGAAAGATGCAATTTATGCAAAGCCAGATTTCAATGATGAAGATGGTTTGAAAGCGGCAGAACTGGAAGGGGAATTTGCAGAGATGGATGGATGGAATGCGGAGCCGGATGCAGCAGCGTTGTTGTCTGGTTTGAATATTCCAGAGTCGGATCACTACAAAATGATTAAGGATCTGAATGGTAACCAAAAGGTATTGGTTCTTCTAGCGCAAGCACTTTTTGGAAATCCTGACATCCTAATTTTGGATGAGCCTACCAACGATTTGGATTTGCAGACAGTGACTTGGTTGGAGGATTTCTTACTCGATTTTAAAAACACAGTCATCGTTGTTTCTCACGATAGACACTTCCTGGATACGGTTTGTACGCACATCGCAGATATTGATTACAGTAAGATTAATATCTATACCGGTAACTATTCGTTCTGGTATCAGAGTAGCCAATTGGCTCGGAAGCAAGTGCTTGCACAAAATGCAAAGGCAGAGGAAAAGAAAAAAGAGATGCAGGCTTTTATTGATCGATTTAGTGCAAACGCTTCTAAATCTAAGCAGGCAACTTCGCGTCGTAAGATGTTGGATAAATTGGTTATTGAAGACATCAAACCTTCCAGTAGAAAATACCCTGGGATTATTTTCCAACCAGAGCGCGAAGCTGGTAAACAAATTCTAGCCGTCAAAAATCTTTCTGCCGAACTTAACGGAAAGCCACTTTTCAGTAATGTGAACTTCACGATTAACAAAGGAGAAAAAATTACTTTTATTTCTAAAAACAGCAGTTTGGCGACTACCGCTTTATTGGACATCTTGGCTGGTGAAAGAGAACCTGACTCTGGGACTATTGAATTTGGTCAGACGATTACGAAGGCTTATTTGCCATTAGAAAATGGACACTTTTTTAATGCGGAGGAAGACTTGATTGACTGGTTGAGAAAATTCTCTGAAGAGAAAGATGAAGTTTATATCCGAGGTTTCTTAGGAAAGATGTTGTTCAGTGGCGAGGAAGTTTATAAGAAATCGAATGTCCTTTCTGGGGGAGAAAAAGTACGTTGTATGTTGTCTCGAATGATGATGACCAATGGTAACTTATTGATCCTCGATGAGCCTACGAATCACTTAGACCTGGAATCTATTGAAGCACTAAATACCTCTTTAATTAATTTCCCAGGAACGGTTTTATTTACTTCACATGACCATCGTTTTACGCAGACAATCGCAAACCGAGTGATTGAGTTGTTGCCGAATGGAATGATTGATACGCTGAGTACTTATGATGAGTATATTGTGAGTGAGTCGGTGGAGGCGCAGCGTAAGAACTTGATGAAGGCGGTTACAGCCTAATTGATTCTTTACTTATTTTTGGAAAGAGAAGAGCCACAAAGCTGTATCAATTATGCTTTGTGGCTCTTATAATTTAGAGGTGTTTGAAATAATAGTTTCAATAAAGTCAGTTTATATTGTCAAACTCTTTTTTCTGAATTCATGAATAAAATAAAATTCACTTACCGCCCTTTTTACCTAGCATTGGCCACGACCCTATTCTTAGTCCTTTTTTACCAAGCCATCGTTGCTACGATAAATGGAAACCCTTTCGGATATATTCCAGCCGTGGTTGCTCTGGCCTTAATTTTTCTGATGGCGATGCGACATGAGTACACGCGCATGATTTTAAAAATATGGGCGAGCGTATTTATGATTTTGGTTTATGCGATAAAAATCATTTCTAAATACGTTACACAAAGCGGGAATTTGGATAGCGGTTTTATTCCAAGTAGTATTTATCTGAATGTCACATTTGTAATAATTGGAATCTTAGCAATTATCGGAGGGCAAAAATTTATTGCTCCAGTGGAGGAAACGGATAAGGATATTTAACGCCTGCTAAAAATAAACCTTGTGGATGAGCCTGCGTAAAAAAAGGCAATTCCTTTTGCTCTTTTAAAGCCAAAATAAAATCCGCTACAGAAGTCTGGCCTTCTAAAACTCTAATCAAATTACCAACCAGCAATCGAACCATCCCTCGTAAAAAACGATTGGCCCTTATCTCAAAATGGATCTTATTTTCTTCTTTGCTAACAATACACTTACAATCGTAGATTTTACATTTCGTATGCGGCACCTTCTCAGGTTGTTTGCAGAAAGCGTGGAAATCTGTTGCTTGCTTTATGGCGGCTACACATTGTTGTAAACCTTCCAGGTTTTTCATTTTAAGATCATAGTAAGCAGAAATTTCTCTGATAAAAGGATCGGGTTTCGTATGAATGAAATAATGATAAGTTCGTTCCGTCGCATCCATCTGAGCATTGTAGTGGCCTGGCATTTCGAACATGCGCTCCAACGCGATATCCTTAGGTAGAATTTTATTGAGTTTGTAAACTAAATTCGGAATGGGTTTTTCTTTCAGGCGAAGGTGAGCAAAATATTCAGAAGCATGAACGCCAGCATCCGTACGACCACAACCGATAAGGACACATTTTTCACGAGTTACTTTGAAGAGTTTGTCTTCTATGATCTGCTGGATGCCGAGAGCGTTTTTTTGTCGTTGCCAGCCTTGGTAGTGGGTTCCTTTGTAGGTGATTTGGAGGAAGTAGAGGGTGGTGTACTTTGTGGGTTCCATTTTTTGATCTGTAGAATTTTTGGCGAATATACTATTTATTGTTTTTTGGGTGGCAGGTTGACTGGGGACAGGTAGTTGTATCAAGCATTTGAGAGGAGATCTCTGTCGGCTGGCTTGGCTGTTCCTAGTGTGACTTTTTCTGAAGAAAGTATTCGATTATTACTGTTGTATTGCTAGTTGTAGAAAGATTAGAATAATAGTTTGGTGAAATTATTATTTATTCTGCCACCTTGTCAACTAAAACTTATGCTTCATAACTAACTGAAAAACAGATCATTTTGCATGACATATAAAAATCTTTGAAAAAAGATGCTTTTGTTTTATGGAATCGAAGTGCTTTCTGCAACTTATTAGTAGAAGACTTTTTCTGAAAAGTGACTGATGATCGGAGGTTGAAAAAAGATTTGACGGAAGCTGATTGTAGTTTTTCTAAAAAGGTATTCTATCGAACGTTCCAACCCCTGCCCTTCTTTGGGCAAAGACATAACCGTACATGGCTTTAGCTTTGGCTAAGGCAGCGAATGTAGGATAGCTGTGCTATGTGCGGAAGCCAAAACGAGGCGGGCTCGAAAACCCGGCGGTGGCGGTTAGGGTGGGCCCTCCCTTTCCCTACAAAAAGCCCACACTATATCATTAAACCAACTATTCAAAATCATCCCCTCTATCCACGCTAATAACCTCTTCTCAAAATAATCTCCGCTTCAAGTTTTAAATCCCTTAAAAGTTCACTACTTTCGGAATCCCTGAAACCTAAAAAACTATCCCCCAGCACAGTCGCTCGGGTGACCATACTAAATAACAGCAATGAAAAAAGTCAGAATAGATAAATGGCTCTGGTCCGTCCGCTTATTCAAAACACGAACAAAAGCAACCAATGCTTGCAAAGCAGGCAGAGTCAAAATAAACGATAAACAAATGAAGCCCTCTGCCTTATTGGAAGGCGATGAACTGATTAACCTCCGAAAGGAAAGCTTCGACCTCATCATAAAAGTGGTAGACCTAATAGATCGAAGAGTCTCTGCTACACTGGCCGAGCCTTGCTACGAAAACCTCACACCTGAATCCGAACTCAACAAATTCAAAAACTGGTACGTCGGAAAAGCAGCTCCCGAAAGGAGAGAACGCGGTGCTGGTCGCCCAACAAAAAGAGAACGACGAACCATTGATGACTTCAAAGAAAACTGGTTGGAGGACTGGGACGAATTTGAATAACCGATATAAGAAAAAAATTATAACAATACACTTACAACGCTAACTAAAACGGTCGAAACCAACCATGCCTATTTCTCATAGCCATTCTCTATTTCAACTCATAAAATCTCTGACCAAAGCAGAGAAACGGAATTTCCGTCTCTACGCCAATCGAAATCATTCGGGGGATTCGCTGAAGTTTATTGATTTGTTTGATTTGATGGATAAGCAAAGAGATGAAGATGAAGCAGCCATTTTGAAAAAGCTAAAAGGAGTAAGTAAACCTCAGTTTGCGAATCTGAAACGACACTTGTATAGTCAGATTATTGTTAGTCTGCGGCTAATTCACAAAAGTAAAATGCCTACTATTCAAGCGCGAGAGTTGGTAGACTTTGCAGTGATTCTTTATGGGAAAGGACTTTATTTGCAAGCCCTAAAGATGTTGAAGATCGCGAAGCGGGAAGCTAGCAGACATCATTTAGATTATCATATTCTGACCATTTTAGAATTTGAAAAACTGATTGAAACCAGACACATCACTAGAAGTGGTCAGGAAAATGCGCAAGAGCTGGTCGATCAATCTGCGGAATTGGGGGATACTATTTCTACAACAATTTACCTGAGCAACCTACGGGTAGAACTCCACACCAAGTATCTTCGCAATGGACATATTCGCAACAATGAAGACAAGGAAGAGCTACGTAAGTACTTTGTTAGCAAAGTCGCCAGAATTGATGAAACCGAGCTGGGAGTCGTAGAAAAAATCTTTTTGTATCAGTCCTATGTCTGGTATGCGCATATGCAGTTGGATTTTAAAAACTGCTTGAAATACGCTATCCGTTGGGTACAAGTTTGTGAAGAAAACCCTCAATTGACCAAACGAGATATTGATATTCACATGCGTGGATACCACTATATTCTTACGGCTGCTATGCACTTGAAAGATGTCAAAACTGTGGAGAAATATCAAAAAGAGTTTGAGGAATTCCGCTATTCTAATTATAAAAAATTCAATGAAAATTCCAGAATCATTTCCTTCTTGTATGTTCACTCGGGCCGATTAAACAACGCGATCCTTACTGGAAATTTTGAAGAAGGAGTAACTCAGATCCCTAGAACACTTAAACGGATTAATAAGTACAAAGACAAAATTGATGACCACCGAGTCTTAGTCTTCTATTTTAAAATTGCCTGGATTTATTTTGGAGCAAACAATATCAGTAAGTCTATTTTCTACTTGAATAAAATTGTAAATAGAGACATGTTGAACCTCAGAGAGGATTTACAATACTATGCTCGGCTGATGTTTTTAATGTGTCATTATGAATTGACTGATTTCGATTCGATGAGTTATTCTCTGAATTCTTTCCGTTCGTTTTTTGAACGTACGCAGGATCACAATCCTGCGCAACTCAGTATTCTAAACTTGTTTAAAGCTTTAGCAAAAGCAGCCCCTTTTGATCATAAGGAAATCATGGAAAATAATTTACAAGAGTTGGAGCAACTGAAAGAAGATCCTTTGCAACAGCTATCGGTGAGTTATCTGGATGTAATCAGTTGGTTGCAGTCAAAGCTTTCTCGACGGCGATTGGAGGAGATCATTCGAGAGAAGAGAAAGTAAACGTAGATATATCTATTTTGTAAAACCATTGTTATCAATCAGCTAAGCGAATCTATCTCTTTTAAAATATTAGCTCTTGCCAATTCTTCTTTCGTATCTCGAAAGGCTTCAGTTTGATAAATATATTCTCGCTCCAAAAAATGTTTCATCGCATCCCTTCGCCCCTTTCGATACAACGGTTTCGGATACATCCAATATTCTTTTCTGATTTGCTGAGTATAAATTTCATACTGTTTCCAATCTCTGGAGAGAATTTCTAAATCGAAATCTAAAAGTAATTTCTCGTCGATCTTATCAATTGAGGTCGACTGATGTACTTTTGTCAAAAGGATTTGATGATAACAACGATTGGTTCGACTGGGGTCACAGTCTAGCATTTCTAAGACTTCTTTTGCTCGCTCCGCACTTTTTAGTTCGTTGTCTTTCCGCATAGAGTTGTAAATCAGGTCATGATAAAAAATAGAAAAACGAAGCAAAGCAGTATCTTCCAAACGTGCTTCAAAATCATCTGATAAATCAAGCATGGTCTTGAGGTGAGTCAGATTGTGATAGGCTCTACTTTTTTGAGAATACTTCTTTTGTATTTCCTCAAATAGTTGATTAGATAAAGATTCATCATTAGTAAAACTGTGAATACAAGACTGCCAATGTTGTTCTATGGTTTTCATGTTATTCTATTTCAGCGATAATGATCCCGTATTTTCCATCTAGCTGATTCCAATTTTCAGCTGGCAAATAAGTTCTGGAAACAAAACCATCCAGATATAAAGCATTTTTACAACCTTGACTTTTGAAGAAAGAAGCAAAGTCAAAGAAGTTGATCCGCTCTTTAGACATCGCAAACAACAAGCGTCCGTCGGGCAATATTCCAACGCCATTTCTAATATGTAAATTAGAAGAACCTGCTCTAAACTTTGGATGAATACTTCCATCAATTAACAACATAGGACCTGATTGAGTAGCAAATGTAATACTATTGTTAGAAGTGAAATTATCAGTAGTAGTAATCTGGGATTTTTTATCTTCTGTCAAATAAAAAACACCGTTGGGTTGTAAGTAAAAATTCCCATAGCCTTTTTGCAAAGTGTCTAGCGGAGCTATTTTTTTTCCATCTTCGATATACAAACCTTGTGGTGAAAGATCTTTGTTATACATTCCACCATTCATGGCGAATAGCAACTTCTGACCATTCGACTCCAATTGCTTCTTAAGACTACCATGATTGATAAAAGGATCTCCGTTTTGATTTTTATGAAAAAACTGAAGATGTTGCTTTTCAAGATCAATGATGTAACTCAGAATATTTTCATCATTCCCAACAGAGGAGGAGGTATTAATACTGCAAAAAACAGTCAGCAGCAGAAATGAAAAAAGACAGCTGATGAGTTTTAATTTCATGCGTTCAGATCGTAGGTTTTAAAATCCGAATTTACAAAGTCTTCAAAGACCGGGTGCATTCTCAGAAAGGCCAGCATATCATGATTAAAAATAGAATCGAGATCCTGGAGATTATTTTCCACTGCTTTTCTCAAAGCCTCAAATCCATCTTCCGTTCTTTCTTGAACAGAATAGACACAAGCCATGTGAAAATAAATCTCGCCGTCTAAAGCATTAAAAGCCAGTGCTTTTTCAAAGTGTTCGAGCGCGTCATCAAGATCGTATTTGCTTAAGGCTTCTAGTCCCTTTTTCTTTTCTTTTTCCTCAGGATTGCTTGATTTAGAACCCATTCCTACAATCACATTTTCTTGAAGCATTATTCCGTTTCTACGCAAATCCAGTAATACCTGTCCCAAAGAATTCATTTTTACAGTGAGGATGTAAGCAGCTCTATGTCCGTCTTCCATGACCGTAAAAGGATGATGAGCTCCGAGGACGGAAGATTTTTTAGAGACCTCTTGTCCGTTTACGATTACAGTCTCTTGGCCAAGCCAATTGTTATGAAATTCTATAAGGGTATTATTGTGTTGAATTTTTTTGTAGTACATAAATATTATTTTTACATCATAGTCATTCCTAAACGGTTACTCAATAACCGCTATGATTTTAGACAGCTCTATCGGTTTTTCAAATGCATAATCTGCTCCTAGGTTTTTCACTATTTCTCCTGTAGAAAGTACACAATCTCCTCCATGCCTGTAATAACCTGTAATCGCAATTATTGTAGATGGCTTACCATAGGAATCGCCGTATCTCCGGATTGCGGCAATAGCCTTTATACCTCCATTAGGTAGAAATTCTCCATGTTTGACATTAAAAAGATCTATAATAAAGCAGTCGTAGTTATTTTCAAGCAACAGCAGAGCTTCTTCAGAATTCGAAGCATTATCAACATCAAATCCTTTGTTGATCAACTGATTCTTCCATTCCATTGCCAACCTGTAATCATCCTCAACGAGGAGGATTTTTTGAACTTTGTTTTCCATATCAAGTAATTAACAAATGATCATTAATAATTTTTTGTAGCTTTTTTGTATCCAGAGGTTTTAAGAGTACTTCAGAAATTGGGAACTCTCCTTCGTCTAAAAAGGAGCGTCCATAACCCGTAGTATAGTAAAAAGGTATATTATTTTCGTTACAAAAAGTAGCAACATCAATTGAAGTTTCGTTTTTTAAATTTACATCAAGAAAAGCAAGATGGTATTCCATTTCATTCAGAGATGACAAAGCCATCTTTTGATTCGAAAAAGCATTGACCTTATTCACAGCTAATTTTGTAATAACGCTTTCCATGTTTTTAGAAATCATAAAATCATCTTCCAGAACAAGAACATTTAGCTTTTTAGTTTTAATCAATACTTCATTCAATGCAACATCCTTTACTTGTTCTAATACAAAAGGTGTCTCTTTGTTTTCTCCAACCAAGTTCGCTGGAATAGTAAATCTAGCTACAAGCCCAGTTTTCATAAAAGTCATTTCTGAAGTCCCAGAAAATTCATATTCTATGGCATTTTTTATAATAGTAGATCCAAAGCCTTTTTTCTTAGGCACCTCAACCGATGGACCATTTGTTTCCTTCCATTCTATAATTAAATCCTGTTTTTCAAGAAACCATGTTATACATAGTTCTCCTTCTTTTACGGAAAGGGAACCATACTTCAAAGCATTGGTTGTAAGCTCATGAATTATAAGAACCATAATCGGAACACTATTAGAAACCAGTTTTATATCTTCCCCAACTAGTGTTATTCTATGAGAATCATTACTTATTGAAGGAATTATTCTCAGCAACAACTCTTTAAAATATACGGCCTCGTAGTTCGTAGCTGACAACAAACTATTAGATTTAGCTAAAGCCAAAATACGGTATTCAAGAGAATCGACATACTCTTCTACCGAATTAGTATCCTCTGCCATTTGCCTAGAAATAGAACGAACCAAAGTAAGTACATTTCTGAGACGGTGGTTCAATTCCTGAACAATTGTTTTAAGCCGTTCTGAACTCGCTTTTTCTAACACTACAGAGTTCTTAAAAGTTTTTAACGCCACTTCAGCTAACACAATGGTCTCCGTATTCCAAATCTCAGAAGATCCTGTATTTAATTTCTTAAAGTGATTAAAAGAACTTCTGGGGTGTAGTCTAATTTCTTCATTTTCTACCA